>NZ_JBWYIK010000064.1:0-203 GCF_056779735.1 Acinetobacter sp. 24-47-67 | reverse complement strand
AAGCAGGTAACACAGGTGAATCTCAGCCAGAGAGCTTCGAGGTTGACACAGTAGCACCTGAATTAACCATCGATGAGCTTAAGCCAACAAATGATACTACACCAACAATCTCAGGTAAGACTGAGCCAGGTGCAACAGTAAAAGTTGAAATCTTAGACAAAGATGGCAACCCTGTAGCAACAGGTGATGCGACTGTAGATCCA
>NZ_JBWYIK010000063.1:0-207 GCF_056779735.1 Acinetobacter sp. 24-47-67 | reverse complement strand
CCTCTACTGCCTCTGTCGCTTCTTCAAGTGCTGCAACTGCATCATCCACACCATCTTCGTTTTCATCATTTACTGCTGGTAAAGTGATATCAACCAGATCATTTAAACGACCTTGTAGCGCATCTTTTTCTGTTTGTACTGCCTCAGGTAACGCTGTCACTTTTGTTTGTGCTTCTGTTTTCGCAGCAAGTGCATCATCACGTGCTT
>NZ_JBWYIK010000062.1:0-216 GCF_056779735.1 Acinetobacter sp. 24-47-67 | reverse complement strand
ACAATCTCAGGTAAGACTGAGCCAGGTGCAACAGTAAAAGTTGAAATCTTAGACAAAGATGGCAACCCTGTAGCAACAGGTGATGCGACTGTAGATCCAGAAGGTAACTGGACGTTCACACCGACTGAAGAATTACCAGAAGGTGAATATACAGTTAAAGCTGAAGCGAAAGATGCGGTAGGTAATACTGCTACTGAAACTGCGGATGGCAAATTA
>NZ_JBWYIK010000061.1:0-217 GCF_056779735.1 Acinetobacter sp. 24-47-67 | reverse complement strand
AAAACTATTAGCACAAACAGGTTTAACACTAGAGCAAATGGATGTGATTGAGCTGAACGAAGCGTTTGCAGCACAAGCATTGGCGTGTACACGTGACCTAGGTTTAGCCGACGATGATGCACGTGTAAACCCAAATGGTGGTGCAATTGCACTGGGTCATCCATTGGGTGCATCAGGTGCGCGTTTGGTGACGACTGCTCTCAACCAACTAGAGGCA
>NZ_JBWYIK010000060.1:0-223 GCF_056779735.1 Acinetobacter sp. 24-47-67 | reverse complement strand
CTTACTGCACTGACTAAAGCACGTGATGATGCACTTGCTGCGAAAACAGAAGCACAAACAAAAGTGACAGCGTTACCTGAGGCAGTACAAACAGAAAAAGATGCGCTACAAAGTCGTTTAAATGATCTGGTTGATATCACTTTACCAGCAGTAAATGATGAAAACGAAGATGGTGTGGATGATGCAGTTGCAGCACTTGAAGAAGCGACAGAGGCAGTAGAGG
>NZ_JBWYIK010000059.1:0-223 GCF_056779735.1 Acinetobacter sp. 24-47-67 | reverse complement strand
CGCGGCCATTGCTACGGTATCGAGTGATGAACCACATAAACGATTGACTGTGGTTGCAGGTACTGTATAAGGAATCCCTGCTAAAAGCGCCGACATACGACCGACGTTACGATTATCTTCACCGGCTTGGTTGGCACAACCAAATAAAACGTCATCGACGACATTCCAATCCACAGAAGGGTTACGTTCCATTAAGGCTTTTAATGGCACTGCACCTAAGTCA
>NZ_JBWYIK010000058.1:0-223 GCF_056779735.1 Acinetobacter sp. 24-47-67 | reverse complement strand
TGGATCTACAGTCGCATCACCTGTTGCTACAGGGTTGCCATCTTTGTCTAAGATTTCAACTTTTACTGTTGCACCTGGCTCAGTCTTACCTGAGATTGTTGGTGTAGTATCGTTTGTTGGCTTAAGCTCATCGATGGTTAATTCAGGTGCTACTGTGTCAACCTCGAAGCTCTCTGGCTGAGATTCACCTGTGTTACCTGCTTGATCTGTTGCTTTTGCAACT
>NZ_JBWYIK010000057.1:0-223 GCF_056779735.1 Acinetobacter sp. 24-47-67 | reverse complement strand
CCAGCAACGCAAGCTCAATTACAAGCGATCAAAGATCAATTAGATGCGTTGAAAGGTACAGCACAAGGCTTGGTTGATGCATTACCTGCATCAGCAGCTAAAGATGATCTAAATGCTCGTTTAGATGCTCTAGATACAGTTGTACCAGCAGTGAACGATACAGATAGCAATGGTATTGCTGATGATGTTGATGCCGCGATTGCAGCAGCAACACAAGCGGTTC
>NZ_JBWYIK010000056.1:0-223 GCF_056779735.1 Acinetobacter sp. 24-47-67 | reverse complement strand
GCTGAATACCTTTGATCGCTTCTAACTCAGACCAAGCACGGTTCACATCGACACGGATAGAAATATCAGCACCTAACGCTTTTTTGATGGTGAGAACATGCTCAACATCTGCTTCTACAGCACGAGAACCAATTTTTAATTTAAAGAAGTTATGACGCTTAGCTTCGATCATCTTTTTCGCTTCAGCGATATCTTTATCCGTATCACCAGAAGCCAACACCCA
>NZ_JBWYIK010000055.1:0-223 GCF_056779735.1 Acinetobacter sp. 24-47-67 | reverse complement strand
TAATTTGCCATCCGCAGTTTCAGTAGCAGTATTACCTACCGCATCTTTCGCTTCAGCTTTAACTGTATATTCACCTTCTGGTAATTCTTCAGTCGGTGTGAACGTCCAGTTGCCTTCTGGATCTACAGTCGCATCACCTGTTGCTACAGGGTTGCCATCTTTGTCTAAGATTTCAACTTTTACTGTTGCACCTGGCTCAGTCTTACCTGAGATTGTTGGTGTA
>NZ_JBWYIK010000054.1:0-223 GCF_056779735.1 Acinetobacter sp. 24-47-67 | reverse complement strand
CAAAGGTATTCAGCTTCTGCAAGATGGTGGTGTGGATCTAATTGAACAGCCATGTGCGATTGACAATATTGATGCCATGGAGCGTTTAACTCGTCGTTTTGATATTGCCATCATGGCGGATGAGTCATTGATGGGTCCAAGTACAGCTTATCGTTTAGCGAAGCGTAATGCTGCTTCTGTGTTTGCTGTAAAAGTTGCTCAGTCTGGTGGCCTACTCGAAGGT
>NZ_JBWYIK010000053.1:0-243 GCF_056779735.1 Acinetobacter sp. 24-47-67 | reverse complement strand
ACCAGGAACAACAGTAAATGTCGTTGTTAAAGACAAAGACGGTCAAGTTGTTGCAGAAGGTCCAGCGACAGTTACAGGTGACACATGGACATATACACCATCAGTTGAATTAGCAGATGGTGAATATGACGTAGTTGCAAAAGCAACAGATCAAGCAGGTAACACAGGTGAATCTCAGCCAGAGAGCTTCGAGGTTGACACAGTAGCACCTGAATTAACCATCGATGAGCTTAAGCCAACAAA
>NZ_JBWYIK010000052.1:0-244 GCF_056779735.1 Acinetobacter sp. 24-47-67 | reverse complement strand
AGCTTCGATCATCTTTTTCGCTTCAGCGATATCTTTATCCGTATCACCAGAAGCCAACACCCAAAGTACAGGGACGCTGTCACGCAGACGGCCACCTAGCACTTCAGACAGAGGCAAGCCTAAACGTTGAGCTTGAATATCGAGTAAAGCAGTTTGAATGGCACATTTTGCAAAACGGTTGCCATTAATATTCTTCTTCAACACTTGCATAATTTGAGCAACGTTGAGATCAGTAAAAGTTTTG
>NZ_JBWYIK010000051.1:0-244 GCF_056779735.1 Acinetobacter sp. 24-47-67 | reverse complement strand
AATGAGTTTGGCACCCGTCATCGATTGAAGCTCTTCAAAAGATAAGCCTTCAACTTTCTCAATGACTTTCATGCCATCTGCCGTCACATCAATCACACAAAGGTCCGTATAAATGCGGTCCACACATTTCAAACCTGTCGCAGGATAAGTCAGCTCAGCAACGATTTTAGGTTCGCCTTTTTTAGTGACATGATCGGTGGTAATAAAGACTTTTTTCGCACCCACGGCTAAGTCCATTGCACCA
>NZ_JBWYIK010000050.1:0-278 GCF_056779735.1 Acinetobacter sp. 24-47-67 | reverse complement strand
GGTAGAGGCAATTGCTGCTAAAAATGGTGTAATCAGTCCAGCAACGCAAGCTCAATTACAAGCGATCAAAGATCAATTAGATGCATTGAAAGGTACAGCACAAGGCTTGGTAGATGCATTACCTGAATCAGCAGCTAAAGATAGCTTAGATGCTCGTTTAGATGCTTTAGATACAGTTGTACCAGCAGTGAACGATACAGATAGCAATGGTATTGCTGATGATGTTGATGCCGCGATTGCAGCAGCAACACAAGCGGTTCAAACTGCAGAAGCTAAGC
>NZ_JBWYIK010000049.1:0-284 GCF_056779735.1 Acinetobacter sp. 24-47-67 | reverse complement strand
ATCTGCACGTAACTTTGGTCCAATTATGGCCATGGCAGCAGATATCACCATCGCGCAAGTATCAGAAGTCGTGGAACTCGGTGCCTTAGATCCTGAACACATCATCACCCCTGGGATCTTTGTACAACACGTTGTACAAGTTCAACCTGCGCAGTAATTTGAGATTGGAGAAATAAAATGAGTTATCAAAAATTAACCCGTGATCAAATTGCTGAACGTGTTGCACAAGATATTCCTGATGGTGCTTATGTCAACCTTGGGATTGGTTTACCGACCAAGATCTC
>NZ_JBWYIK010000048.1:0-284 GCF_056779735.1 Acinetobacter sp. 24-47-67 | reverse complement strand
ATCTGCACGTAACTTTGGTCCAATTATGGCCATGGCAGCAGATATCACCATCGCGCAAGTATCAGAAGTCGTGGAACTCGGTGCCTTAGATCCTGAACACATCATCACCCCAGGGATCTTTGTACAACACGTTGTACAAGTTCAACCTGCGCAGTAATTTGAGATTGGAGAATTAAAATGAGTTATCAAAAATTAACCCGTGATCAAATTGCTGAACGTGTTGCACAAGATATTCCTGATGGTGCTTATGTCAACCTTGGGATTGGTTTACCGACCAAGATCTC
>NZ_JBWYIK010000047.1:0-291 GCF_056779735.1 Acinetobacter sp. 24-47-67 | reverse complement strand
TGGTGTTGTATCGTTTGTATCCGCAATTGGATCAATCGTTACATCGGTATCAGATGGTGCAGTTGTATCTACAGTTAATTTGCCATCCGCAGTTTCAGTAGCAGTATTACCCACCGCATCTTTCGCTTCAGCTTTAACTGTATATTCACCTTCTGGTAATTCTTCAGTCGGTGTGAACGACCAGTTACCTTCTGGATCTACAGTCGCATCACCTGTTGCTACAGGGTTGCCATCTTTGTCTAAGATTTCAACTTTTACTGTTGCACCTGGCTCAGTCTTACCTGAGATTGT
>NZ_JBWYIK010000046.1:0-318 GCF_056779735.1 Acinetobacter sp. 24-47-67 | reverse complement strand
TGGTATTGCTGATGATGTTGATGCCGCGATTGCAGCAGCAACACAAGCGGTTCAAACTGCAGAAGCTAAGCATGATGAATTGGTAGAGGCAATTGCTGCTAAAAATGGTGTGATCAGTCCAGCAACGCAAGTTCAATTACAAGCGATCAAAGATCAATTAGATGTGTTGAAAGGTACAGCACAAGGCTTGGTTGATGCATTACCTGCATCAGCAGCTAAAGATAGCTTAGATGCTCGTTTAGATGCTCTAGATACAGTTGTACCAGCAGTGAACGATACAGATAGCAATGGTATTGCTGATGATGTTGATGCCGCGAT
>NZ_JBWYIK010000045.1:0-326 GCF_056779735.1 Acinetobacter sp. 24-47-67 | reverse complement strand
AGCAGCAATTGCCTCTACCAATTCATCATGCTTAGCTTCTGCAGTTTGAACCGCTTGTGTTGCTGCTGCAATCGCGGCATCAACATCATCAGCAATACCATTGCTATCTGTATCGTTCACTGCTGGTACAACTGTATCTAGAGCATCTAAACGAGCATCTAGATCATCTTTAGCTGCTGATGCAGGTAATGCATCAACCAAGCCTTGTGCTGTACCTTTCAACGCATCTAATTGATCTTTGATCGCTTGTAATTGAGCTTGCGTTGCTGGACTGATTACACCATTTTTAGCAGCAATTGCCTCTACCAATTCATCATGCTTAGCTT
>NZ_JBWYIK010000044.1:0-328 GCF_056779735.1 Acinetobacter sp. 24-47-67 | reverse complement strand
ACCATAGCCTTCGCCTGCCCATGGGGTCAGTACATCGACCCAAG
Organism: Acinetobacter sp. 24-47-67; assembly: GCF_056779735.1. Lineage (NCBI taxonomy): Bacteria > Pseudomonadati > Pseudomonadota > Gammaproteobacteria > Moraxellales > Moraxellaceae > Acinetobacter > Acinetobacter sp. 24-47-67. The sequence goes on along the minus strand of NZ_JBWYIK010000044.1, from coordinate 284 downwards.
CTGAATCGGTGTCGTTGTTGTTACTGCCGGCACCGCCATCAAATTGGTGGTCTTCTGCTCGGGTAAATAGGAAGCGTACTTTGATGCGTCCCCATTCATCGACATGGATTTCTTCTCCTGCAGGTCCCACCACTTTGGCGCGTTGCGGATGGGTGCTGGGTCGATGTTGTAAGGGGTTGTATTCGGGTACGGTTTTGATGTTGCGTCGTTGTAGGATGAGTTCGCTGGCTTGGCGTTCTTGGTCCGTGTGGGTTGCTTGGTTGGTGTTTGTCTTGTGTTTTGGC
>NZ_JBWYIK010000043.1:0-346 GCF_056779735.1 Acinetobacter sp. 24-47-67 | reverse complement strand
TTGTACTGCCTCAGGTAACGCTGTCACTTTTGTTTGTGCTTCTGTTTTCGCAGCAAGTGCATCATCACGTGCTTTAGTCAGTGCAGTAAGTTCTGTTGGGGTGATGAGACCATTGGCATTTGCATCGATCAGCGCTTGTTCTGCCGCAGCGTATGCTGCTTCTGCTGCCTCTACTGCTGCTTCAGCCGCTGCTAGAGCTTCACCAATATCATCAACAACACCATCTTCATCTTCGTCATTTACTGTTGGTAAAGTGATATCAACCAGATCATTTAAACGACCTTGTAGCGCATCTTTTTCTGCTTGTACTGCCTCAGGTAACGCTGTCACTTTTGTTTGTGCTTCT
>NZ_JBWYIK010000042.1:0-347 GCF_056779735.1 Acinetobacter sp. 24-47-67 | reverse complement strand
GCATAGAATCCCTCCCGACCTCCCTTGAGAAAAGGGAGGGGGTTTTTAATAGTTAAACACGTTCGATAATTAAAGCGATGCCTTGACCCACACCGATACACATAGAGCACAGTGCATATTTGCCACCAGTTGCTTCAAGTTGATTCAGTGCAGTCGTCACCAAACGCGCACCTGATGCACCCAATGGATGACCTAATGCAATTGCACCACCATTTGGGTTTACACGTGCATCATCATCGGCTAAACCTAGGTCACGTGTACACGCCAATGCTTGTGCTGCAAACGCTTCGTTCAGCTCAATCACATCCATTTGCTCTAGTGTTAAACCTGTTTGTGCTAATAGTTTT
>NZ_JBWYIK010000041.1:0-393 GCF_056779735.1 Acinetobacter sp. 24-47-67 | reverse complement strand
AGTACGAGCAGGCGAAGGCATACTCATCTCCACCTACAAACAAGAACAAGCCAAAGCAAACCATCTCGATGCAAGCGAAGCCAAACAACAACTCGAAAGTAGCTTAAACAACGCCAAAGCCTTAAGTGAAGTGGCAAAAAATCAACAAACTGATCCACTGAGCTTACTCGAAAACCTACAGGGCTATCTCAAGAACTTAGAGAGCGAAGACCAAAGCAAAGCCGCGGCCTTCAAACAAGCGATCATGCTTTTGGCTTCACCAAGTTCAATTGCCGTAGAAAGTAACGAAGACATCCACCTCAGTGCAGATGGACAGATCAACCAAATTGCACAAGGAAGCATCAACACCAGTACCCAAGACAGCATACTTAGCCATGCCAGCAAAAAGATCAG
>NZ_JBWYIK010000040.1:0-398 GCF_056779735.1 Acinetobacter sp. 24-47-67 | reverse complement strand
GGTTGATATCACTTTACCAGCAGTAAATGATGAAAACGAAGATGGTGTGGATGATGCAGTTGCAGCACTTGAAGAAGCGACAGAGGCAGTAGAGGCGGCTGAAGCAGCATATGCTGAGGCAGAGCAAGCACTAGCAGATGCCGAATCAGATGGTTTAATCACCCCAACAGAACTTACTGAGCTGACTCAAGCACGTGATGATGCACTTGCTGCTAAAGAAGATGCACAAGCGAAAGTTGATGCACTTCCAGAAGGAGCAGACAAAGACGCATTGGATGCACGCTTAGATGATCTAGTCGACATCACCTTACCAACAGTAAATGATGAAAACGAAGATGGCGTAGCAGATGAGTACGAACAAGTATTGGCAGATGCCGAAGCAGCAGTAGAGGCGGCTG
>NZ_JBWYIK010000039.1:0-412 GCF_056779735.1 Acinetobacter sp. 24-47-67 | reverse complement strand
ACCAGTGGCAATGATGATTTGTTTATAAGGTACTGTTGTACAGTCACCCGCAGCGAATACACCTTTTACATTGGTTTCGTTGCGATCGTTAATCACAATCTCACCACGGTTTGAAAGCTCAACCTCTGTCGTTTTGAGGAAATCCGTATTTGGCAACAAACCAATTTGTACGAAGATGCCCGCAAGTTCAACAATGTGCTCCTCATCCGTCGCACGGTCTTTGTATTTCAGTGCAGTCACTTGTTTGCCATCACCCACAACTTCTGTAGACAACGCATTTTTGATGACAGTCGTATTTGGCAAGCTGTTCAATTTATCTTGAAGAACTTGGTCAGCACGTAGTTTGGTATCAAACTCAACTAAAGTGACATGTTCAACGATACCAGCCAAATCAATCGCAGCTTCAACACCA
>NZ_JBWYIK010000038.1:0-424 GCF_056779735.1 Acinetobacter sp. 24-47-67 | reverse complement strand
TAAGGCTTTTAATGGCACTGCACCTAAGTCATCCGCACGGACAGGCGCTAAACCACCGGCATAACGACCAAAAGGCGTACGGATGGCATCAATGATGTATGCGTTTTTCATTTATTTATGTCCTAAATCTTTGAATCCCTCCCTAAATCCCTCCTTTAATAAAGGAGGGATTTAGGGAGGATTGATAAATTAGCCTTGAGTCGCATCAATGAGTTTGGCACCCGTCATCGATTGAAGTTCTTCAAAAGATAAGCCTTCAACTTTCTCAATCACTTTCATGCCTTCAGGTGTTACATCAATCACACAAAGGTCAGTATAGATACGATCTACACACTTTAAGCCTGTCGCAGGATAAGTCAGCTCAGCAACGATTTTAGGTTCGCCTTTTTTAGTGACATGATCGGTGGTAATAAAGACTTTTTTC
>NZ_JBWYIK010000037.1:0-432 GCF_056779735.1 Acinetobacter sp. 24-47-67 | reverse complement strand
ACGTGGTTTCTTTGATCAAGAAATCGTGCCTGTGACTATTCCACAGCGTAAAGGTGATGCGGTTGTGGTGGCAAAAGATGAACATCCTCGTGCATCAACCACTTTAGAAGCGTTAACCAAGTTAAAACCTGTTGTAAAAGCAGACGGTACAGTAACCGCAGGTAATGCATCAGGCATTAACGATGGTGCTGCTGCGATTCTGATTGCGTCTGATACAGCTGTAGAAAAATATGGTTTAAAACCTCGTGCCAAAGTGATTGGTGCAACCACCGTTGGGGTTGAACCTCGCATTATGGGCTTTGGTCCTGCACCTGCGATTAAAAAACTATTAGCACAAACAGGTTTAACACTAGAGCAAATGGATGTGATTGAGCTGAACGAAGCGTTTGCAGCACAAGCATTGGCGTGTACACGTGACCTAGGTTTAGCCGA
>NZ_JBWYIK010000036.1:0-434 GCF_056779735.1 Acinetobacter sp. 24-47-67 | reverse complement strand
GATACTACACCAACAATCTCAGGTAAGACTGAGCCAGGTGCAACAGTAAAAGTTGAAATCTTAGACAAAGATGGCAACCCTGTAGCAACAGGTGATGCGACTGTAGATCCAGAGGGTAACTGGACGTTCACACCGACTGAAGAATTACCAGAAGGTGAATATACAGTTAAAGCTGAAGCGAAAGATGCGGTAGGTAATACTGCTACAGAAACTGCGGATGGTAAATTAACTGTAGATACAACTGCACCATCTGATACCGATGTAACGATTGATCCAATTGCGGATACAAACGATACAACACCAGAAATCACAGGTACAACTGAACCAGGAACAACAGTAAATGTCGTTGTTAAAGACAAAGACGGTCAAGTTGTTGCAGAAGGTCCAGCGACAGTTACAGGTGACACATGGACATATACACCATCAGTTGAATT
>NZ_JBWYIK010000035.1:0-468 GCF_056779735.1 Acinetobacter sp. 24-47-67 | reverse complement strand
TGGTGTTGAAGCTGCGATTGATTTGGCTGGTATCGTTGAACATGTCACTTTAGTTGAGTTTGATACCAAACTACGTGCTGACCAAGTTCTTCAAGATAAATTGAACAGCTTACCTAACACGACTGTCATCAAAAATGCGTTGTCTACAGAAGTTGTGGGTGATGGCAAACAAGTCACTGCACTGACATACAAAGACCGTGCGACGGATGAAGAACACACTGTCGAATTGGCGGGGATCTTCGTACAAATCGGTTTGTTACCCAACACGGATTTCTTAAAAGAAACTCAAGTTGAATTAACCAACCGTGGTGAGATTGTGATTAACGATCGCAACGAAACCAATGTAAAAGGTGTATTCGCTGCGGGTGACTGTACAACAGTACCTTATAAACAAATCATCATTGCCACTGGTGAAGGCGCGAAAGCATCACTGTCAGCGTTTGATTACATCATTCGTTCTGGACAGTA
>NZ_JBWYIK010000034.1:0-501 GCF_056779735.1 Acinetobacter sp. 24-47-67 | reverse complement strand
TACCGAGTTCAATTAAGCCATCGATGAGTTCAGCAGGCTGACCTGCAGTACCAAACCCACCAATCATAATGGTTGAACCGTCTTTAATTTGGGAGAGGGCTTCGGTTAAAGTCTTTTGAGATTTATCAATCATAGCGTTTTATAGATAAAGCTATCTATATCCTTTTAGGTCTTGCAAAAATTTAAACAAATCAAAATGATTAGATTTGGATTGGTCTAAATTCTTTAGTTAAATGAGATAAAGGATGGATGCGAAATCCATCCCTTTATTATTTTTAAGCTGATGCGCGGCGGCGTTCAACTTCAGTAGAAGGCGCACCTTCAACGTCTTTCACTAATTCAATATCAAATTGAATATGTTTGAACGCACCTTTTAGACCACGACGAGCAATTTCAGCTTCATCAGTTACGTCTACAGCAGTTGCCACTAAGCCATCACGCGTTGCAAATGCAAAGTCATCCCAAAGGTATTCATCACCTTCGATGTTGAACTGCGTAGTT
>NZ_JBWYIK010000033.1:0-505 GCF_056779735.1 Acinetobacter sp. 24-47-67 | reverse complement strand
CCTGGGAAGTCATAAGTAGAAAGAAGTTCACGAACTTCCATTTCAACTAGCTCAAGAAGCTCTTCGTCGTCTACAAGGTCACATTTGTTTAAGAATACAACGATGTATGGAACACCTACTTGGCGAGAAAGAAGGATGTGTTCACGAGTTTGTGGCATTGGACCATCAGTCGCAGCACATACAAGGATCGCGCCGTCCATTTGAGCAGCACCAGTAATCATGTTTTTAACATAATCGGCGTGGCCCGGGCAGTCTACGTGAGCGTAGTGACGAGTTGGAGAATCGTATTCTACGTGTGATGTATTAATTGTAATACCACGTGCTTTTTCTTCTGGTGCAGAGTCGATTGCAGCGTAGTCTTTAGCTTCACCACCGAATTTCTTCGCACATACAGTTGCGATAGCAGCAGTTAAAGTTGTTTTACCATGGTCAACGTGACCGATTGTGCCCACGTTAACGTGTGGCTTATTACGTTCAAACTTAGCCTTAGCCATGAGATCTTCCT
>NZ_JBWYIK010000032.1:0-507 GCF_056779735.1 Acinetobacter sp. 24-47-67 | reverse complement strand
CCTGTCGCAGGATAAGTCAGCTCAGCAACGATTTTAGGTTCGCCTTTTTTAGTGACATGATCGGTGGTAATAAAGACTTTTTTCGCACCCACGGCTAAGTCCATTGCACCACCCACAGCAGGGATGGCATCAGGTGCACCGGTATGCCAGTTTGCAAGATCACCATTTTCAGCGACTTGGAAAGCACCCAAGACTGCGATGTCTAAATGACCACCACGCATCATGGCAAATGAATCACCATGATGGAAGAAAGCTCCGCCTTCTAGCAGGGTTACAAACTCTTTACCCGCGTTAATTAACTCAGGGTCACGGTCTTCTTCCGCAGGGGGTGGACCAAAGGCCAATAAACCATTTTCAGAATGTAAAAATACATCTTTGTCAGCAGGTAAATAGCTCGAGATCTTGGTCGGTAAACCAATCCCAAGGTTGACATAAGCACCATCAGGAATATCTTGTGCAACACGTTCAGCAATTTGATCACGGGTTAATTTTTGATAACTCATTTTA
>NZ_JBWYIK010000031.1:0-509 GCF_056779735.1 Acinetobacter sp. 24-47-67 | reverse complement strand
GCTTCTAAAGTGGTTGATGCACGAGGATGTTCATCTTTTGCCACCACAACCGCATCACCTTTACGCTGTGGAATAGTCACAGGCACGATTTCTTGATCAAAGAAACCACGTGCTTGCGCTGCAGCCGTACGTTGTTGGCTGGTTAAAGCAAATTGGTCTTGATCAGCACGGCTAATATTGAACTGTTCAGCCACGTTTTCAGCCGTTTGCGGCATGGTTTCAACACCATACATTTCTTTAAGCTTCGGGTTGATAAAACGCCAGCCCATGGTGGTGTCTTCAATCTTTTGACTACGACCAAATGCACTCTCAGATTTACCCATCACAAATGGGGCACGTGACATAGATTCAACACCACCTGCCACAATCACGTCAGCTTCACCAGCTTTAATGGCTCGCGCGGCCATTGCTACGGTATCGAGTGATGAACCACATAAACGATTGACTGTGGTTGCAGGTACTGTATAAGGAATCCCTGCTAAAAGCGCCGACATACGACCGACGTTACG
>NZ_JBWYIK010000030.1:0-512 GCF_056779735.1 Acinetobacter sp. 24-47-67 | reverse complement strand
TTCGTTAAGGGCATGGCTGCCATCGATGCGTTGTAGGAAGACTTGGCTATTCAGTTGTGAATGACTGAATTGGATGTGGAGGGCTCTGTTTTGGGCGGTTAGGCCGAGCTGTTCCAATGCCGAAAAGATGTTGGCAAGCATGGTTATTATCTGTCTTTTATAATTTAGTAAGGCTAAAGAATTTCTTAATATTTAAACAAAAAACAGACACGATAAACAGGTCCTGTTACACAAAACACCCATTTATTGTGAAATAAAATTACAAATAAAATACAGATTTGATTTAGTAAATAATATAGATCAAGTTAATGATTACAAAAAAAAGAGGCTGAAGTGTTAGCATCTTCAACCTCTGTAAACTACAAAACTAAGAACTTCTTATTTAAAGAATATGATTGAACTACTGTCCAGAACGAATGATGTAATCAAACGCTGACAGTGATGCTTTCGCGCCTTCACCAGTGGCAATGATGATTTGTTTATAAGGTACTGTTGTACAGTCACCCGCAGCG
>NZ_JBWYIK010000029.1:0-532 GCF_056779735.1 Acinetobacter sp. 24-47-67 | reverse complement strand
TTCGAGTTGTTGTTTGGCTTCGCTTGCATCGAGATGGTTTGCTTTGGCTTGTTCTTGTTTGTAGGTGGAGATGAGTATGCCTTCGCCTGCTCGTACTGCACCCCATTGGTCAGTTCTGAGTTCGAAGCCTTCGCCTCGTCCTTCACTTTCTGCGGTTGCTTTGGGATGACTGAGATTCCCTAGGTTGAGTTGGCTCGCCCCGTGGGTGTTTTGCAGTTGGGTGGAGATTTGTCCTGTGGTGTCATCAAAGCGGAGTTGTCCATAGCCTTCGCCTTGGACTTCTTTACTTTTAATCCCTGCGAGTTTTTTGGTGTCCGGCAGTTGGCCTTGACTGTCAAATCGGGTTGGGCTGCGTTGGGCTTCATGTAGGCGGCCCACCACAAAGGGACGGTCGATGTTGCCGTCAAAGAAGTCGATAACTACGATTTCATTGATTCGAGGAAGGAAGCGTGCACCATAGCCTTCGCCTGCCCATGGGGTCAGTACATCGACCCAAGCTGAATCGGTGTCGTTGTTGTTACTGCCGGCACCG
>NZ_JBWYIK010000028.1:0-539 GCF_056779735.1 Acinetobacter sp. 24-47-67 | reverse complement strand
GCAGGTCAGCCTGCTGAACTCATCGATGGCTTAATTGAACTCGGTATTAAAGACTTAGTGATCGTCAACAACAACGCAGGTAATGGTGATTACGGCTTGGCTAAACTGTTACAAGCAGGCGCTGTACGTAAAATCATCTGTTCTTTTCCTCGTCAGTCTGACTCTTATGTCTTCGATGAACTCTACCGTGCAGGCAAAATCGAGTTAGAACTTGTACCGCAAGGCAACTTGGCTTGCCGTATTCAAGCGGCGGGTATGGGCTTAGGTCCAATCTACACACCAACAGGTTTTGGTACTTTGCTCGCTGAAGGCAAACCAACCATGAATTATGAAGGTAAAGACTACGTTTTAGAAAATCCAATCAAAGCTGACTTTGCGTTAATTAAAGCGCATAAGGGCGATCGCTGGGGGAACTTGGTGTACCGTAAATCTGCACGTAACTTTGGTCCAATTATGGCCATGGCAGCAGATATCACCATCGCGCAAGTATCAGAAGTCGTGGAACTCGGTGCCTTAGATCCTGAACACATCATCACCCC
>NZ_JBWYIK010000027.1:0-544 GCF_056779735.1 Acinetobacter sp. 24-47-67 | reverse complement strand
AAGCTAAGCATGATGAATTGGTAGAGGCAATTGCTGCTAAAAATGGTGTGATCAGTCCAGCAACGCAAGCTCAATTACAAGCGATCAAAGATCAATTAGATGCGTTGAAAGATACAGCACAAGGCTTGGTAGATGCATTACCTGCATCAGCAGCTAAAGATGATCTAGATGCTCGTTTAGATGCTCTAGATACAGCTTTACCAGTAATTAATGATTTAAATGGTGATGGTGTTGTTGATGCTGCCGAAGCTGCGATTGCAGCAGCAACACAAGCGGTTCAAACTGCAGAAGCTAAGCATGATGAATTGGTAGAGGCAATTGATGCTAAAAATGGTGTAATCAGTCCAGCAACGCAAGCTCAATTACAAGCGATCAAAGATCAATTAGATGTATTGAAAGATACAGCACAAGGCTTGGTAGATGCATTACCTGAATCAGCAGCTAAAGATAGCTTAGATGCTCGTTTAGATGCTCTAGATACAGTTGTACCAGCAGTGAACGATACAGATAGCAATGGTATTGCTGATGATGTTGATGCCGCGAT
>NZ_JBWYIK010000026.1:0-578 GCF_056779735.1 Acinetobacter sp. 24-47-67 | reverse complement strand
AAGCTGTTCAATTTATCTTGAAGAACTTGGTCAGCACGTAGTTTGGTATCAAACTCAACTAAAGTGACATGTTCAACGATACCAGCCAAATCAATCGCAGCTTCAACACCAGAGTTACCACCACCGATCACAGCCACACGTTTGCCTTTGAACAATGGACCATCACAGTGTGGGCAGTACGCAACACCACGTGTTTTGTATTCTTGCTCACCGGGTACATTCATTTCTCTCCAACGTGCACCTGTAGACAGGATGACCGTTTTCGATTCAAGTTTTGCACCATTCTCTAAAGTCACTTCAACTAAACCGTTGGCAGTTTCATCCGCACCTTTGATGTCAGACACACGTTGTAAGTTCATGATGTCGACACCGTATTCACGAACATGTGCTTCCATTTCAGCCGCAAACTTAGGACCTTGCGTCTTTTGCACTGATGTAAAGTTTTCAATGTCCATGGTGTCCATGACCTGACCACCCATGCGCTCAGCAACGATTCCTGTACGGATACCTTTACGAGCCGCATAGATTGCAGATGTGTTACCTGCAGGACCACCACCGATCACAAGCACGTCAAATGC
>NZ_JBWYIK010000025.1:0-588 GCF_056779735.1 Acinetobacter sp. 24-47-67 | reverse complement strand
CGCGGCCATTGCTACGGTATCGAGTGATGAACCACATAAACGATTGACTGTGGTTGCAGGTACTGTATAAGGAATCCCTGCTAAAAGCGCCGACATACGACCGACGTTACGGTTATCTTCACCGGCTTGGTTGGCACAACCAAATAAAACGTCATCGACGACATTCCAATCCACAGAAGGGTTACGTTCCATTAAGGCTTTTAATGGCACTGCACCTAAGTCATCCGCACGGACAGGGGCTAAACCACCGGCATAACGACCAAAAGGCGTACGGATGGCATCAATGATGTATGCGTTTTTCATAGTGTAAGATCCTAAAACCAGTCTTAAGCCTGAGTGGCATCAATGAGTTTGGCACCCGTCATCGATTGAAGCTCTTCAAAAGATAAGCCTTCAACTTTCTCAATGACTTTCATGCCATCTGCCGTCACATCAATCACACAAAGGTCCGTATAGATACGATCTACACACTTTAAGCCTGTCGCAGGATAAGTCAGCTCAGCAACGATTTTAGGTTCGCCTTTTTTAGTGACATGATCGGTGGTAATAAAGACTTTTTTCGCACCCACGGCTAAGTCCATTGCACCA
>NZ_JBWYIK010000024.1:0-684 GCF_056779735.1 Acinetobacter sp. 24-47-67 | reverse complement strand
TGTGCTCTATGTGTATCGGTGTGGGTCAAGGCATCGCTTTAATTATCGAACGTGTTTAACTATTAAAAACCCCCTCCCTTTTCTCAAGGGAGGTCGGGAGGGATTCTATGCCTACTTTTTCTTCAAATGATGCGCAAATCAATTATCAAACTTTTGGTGATTCAAGCAAGCCTGCTCTTGTTTTCTCTAACTCTTTAGGGACAAATTTCAGCATGTGGCAATCACAAATTGAGTTTTTTAAAGCTTCTCATTATGTGATTTGTTATGACACACGTGGTCATGGTGCATCGGACGCGCCTCAAGGTCCATATACCATTGATCAACTTGGTCAAGATGTGGTGAATTTACTCGACCATTTGAATGTTGAAAAAGCTGCATTCTGTGGTATTTCGATGGGTGGTTTGACAGGCCAATGGTTAGCGATCAATCATCCTCAACGCTTTAGTCATGTGATTGTGTGTAATACCGCCGCTAAAATTGGCAATGAAAATGCTTGGAATGATCGTGCCGTATTGGTTCGTGAACAAGGTTTAGCACCGATTGCATCAACGGCTGCAGGTCGTTGGTTTACAGATCCCTTTATCCAAAGCAACCCAGCAGTGATTGAAAAACTTTCAAACGACTTAGGAGCTGGCAGCCCTGAAGGTTATGCAAGCTGCTGTGAAGCTTTGGCTAAGGCGGATG
>NZ_JBWYIK010000023.1:0-1105 GCF_056779735.1 Acinetobacter sp. 24-47-67 | reverse complement strand
CCTTAACGAAGGCGTGCAAGCAGAACTCATCTGTCTCTCGACCAATGCCTTAATTCCACTCAAACAATTCATCGGCACACAAGTGGCCGTCGATCAAGTCACTGATCAAGGAACCCTGTTTAGAACCACTGGCATCATCACCGAAGCCTCACAAGGACAAAGCGATGGAGCACTGACCCTCTACAAACTTACGCTTAACGATGCAACTTCACTTTGGCACAAACGCCGCAACAGCCGCGTATTTATGAACAAATCCGTGGTCGAAGTGGTGGAAATCCTCTTTGAAGAATGGCAAAACAAAAGCCCACTCTTTGCCTCTAGCCTTAGCCTAGACCACAGTGGACTACAACAACAATACGACATCCGCCCCTTCATCATGCAAAGCAACGAAAGCGACTACGACTTTCTGACTCGTTTACTACGCAGTGAAGGCATTAACTGGCTCATTGATGAAGCCCAACCGATTGTACCGAGCAACAACAGCCCGATCGAAGCACAAAAGCTCCGCCTGATTGACGACAACAGCCAATACCAAGCCCTTAACCGACGCAACATCCGCTACCACCGTAGTGATGCGACAGAACAATTTGATACCATTACCAGCTTTATCGGACAACGCAGCCTACAGCCCACTGCAGTCCACCTACAACGCTGGCAAGCCACAGCCCTCGAACAAGAAGAAGGCGCAGGCTCAGTACAAAGCAAACACCAACACAGTGACCACCAAGACAATGCCAGCCTAGGCCTCGAACAAGCATGGCACATCAGCCCTGCATGGATCCAAGACCTCAAAGGCGAAGATCAAGCCACCGCCTCAGGCAACAGCCAAGTCGAAAAACTCAACCAACACCTCAGCGACTACTACGCTGGACAAAGCAAACAATTCATCGCCAAAGCCAGCGTCAGAGACAGTCAAGTCGGCTACTGGTTCAGACTCGATGGACACCCAGAAATTGCACAACACAGCGGAGCTGACCAAGAATTCCTCATTGTAGGCAAACGCTACTACAACCAAAACAACCTACCCAAAGACTTAGACCAACAAGTCCAACAACTGCTACAACGCAGCCAATGGACGCCAAAACACAAGACAAACACCAACCAA
>NZ_JBWYIK010000022.1:0-1657 GCF_056779735.1 Acinetobacter sp. 24-47-67 | reverse complement strand
ATGGCGGATGAGTCATTGATGGGTCCAAGTACAGCTTATCGTTTAGCGAAGCGTAATGCTGCTTCTGTGTTTGCTGTAAAAGTTGCTCAGTCTGGTGGCCTACTCGAAGGTCGTGATGTAGCAACCATTGCAAACCTCGCTGGTGTAGATCTGTATGGTGGCACGATGCTTGAAGGTTCTGTTGGCACCATCGCTTCTGCACATCTGTTCTCGACCTTTGAGAATTTGGCATATGGCACTGAATTGTTTGGTCCATTGCTGTTGACTGACGAAATTTTAAAGACCCCGCTTCAATATCGTGATTTCGAATTACATCTGCCTCAAGGCAATGGTTTAGGTATTGAGTTGGATTTAGACAAGATTGACAACCTTCGCCGCAAATAAGCGACGTGATACATCAGGAGTGAGACATGCTGTTTCATGTACGAATGGATGTGAACATCCCACTGGATATGCCAGTTGAAAAAGCGAATGAGATTAAAGCTGTTGAAAAGGCGTATTCGCAAGAGTTACAGCAACAAGGCAAGTGGCGTCATATCTGGCGAATCACAGGTCAGTATTCAAACATCAGTATTTTTGATGTGGAAAGCAATGAAGAGCTTCATTCAATTTTACAAGGTCTTCCGCTTTACCCATATATGAATATCGAAGTAATGGCGTTAAATCGTCACCCATCTTCTATCCGTGAAGATGATCGTTAACTTTTAAGTGTCTTGGCTTGATTGATTCAGGCCATGACATCAATACATCCAGAGGTTTTTTAGCGTCATTTTAAACAAGGATTGTGGCAGCGAGCTCAAACACATTAGAAGTCAGCCACCACACAGCAAGCATACTTAAGGAGAAATAGTATGAACCGCGAACAAATTAATGCTTTAGTCAAAAAAATGAACGTTGATACTGCAACAGGTCCTGTTGATGAACGTGTTCAGCAAATCGTTGTACGTTTAGTATCTGACTTATTCCAAGCGATTGAAGATTTAGATTTAAGCCAATCTGAAGTTTGGAAGGGTCTTGAGTACTTTACTGATGCTGGTCAAGCAAACGAATTAGGTCTTTTGGCTGCTGGTTTAGGTCTTGAGCATTTCCTTGATTTACGTGCAGATGAGAAAGATGCTCAAGCAGGTATTACAGGTGGTACTCCACGTACAATTGAAGGTCCATTGTATGTCGCTGGTGCACCAGAATCAGTTGGTTTTGCACGTATGGATGATGGTTCTGAAGAAGGCAAAATCCCAACTTTAATTATTGAAGGTATCGTTAAAGATACTGAAGGTAACATCATTGAAGGCGCTAAAGTTGAAGTTTGGCATGCAAACAGCTTAGGTAACTACTCGTTCTTTGATAAGTCTCAATCTGACTTCAACTTACGTCGTACGATCTTCACGGATGCACAAGGTCAATATACAGCATTAACCACAATGCCTGTAGGTTATGGCTGCCCACCAGAAGGTACAACTCAGTTTGTATTAGACAAACTTGGTCGTCATGGTAACCGCCCTTCACACGTGCATTACTTCGTCACTGCGCCTGGCTACCGTAAATTAACTACGCAGTTCAACATCGAAGGTGATGAATACCTTTGGGATGACTTTGCATTTGCAACGCGTGATGGCTTAGTGGCAACTGCTGTAGACGTAACTGATGAAGCTGAAAT
>NZ_JBWYIK010000021.1:0-5552 GCF_056779735.1 Acinetobacter sp. 24-47-67 | reverse complement strand
TATTGAAGGGGGTGTTTAGAATAATGAGCTGGCGATGACTTACTCTCACATGGGTAACCCCACACTACCATCAGCGCTAAGAGGTTTCACTTCTGAGTTCGGGAAGGGATCAGGTGGTTCACTCTTGCTATTGTCGCCAGCACAACTGTTGTGACTTTGCTTGGGTCTTATTCGCATGTATTGTTTGCGTGCCTTTGCTTGGTCAAAGAAGTTATTAACAGCTATTTGAGTTGCTTTAATTTGTGCAGTTTAGCGTTTTATCTAACTAAATCAAGTTATTTGTCATGATTTGAACCACAACACCAACTGTTTGGGTGTTGTATAGTCAAGCCTCACGAGTAATTAGTATTGGTCAGCTTCATACGTCACCGTACTTCCACATCCAACCTATCAACGTTGTAGTCTTCAACGGCTCTTTAGAGGACATAAAGTCCTTGGGAAATCTAATCTTGAGGTAGGCTTCCCGCTTAGATGCTTTCAGCGGTTATCCCTTCCGAACATAGCTACCCGGCGATGCGACTGGCGTCACAACCGGTACACCAGAGGTTCGTCCACTCTGGTCCTCTCGTACTAGGAGCAGATCCTCTCAAATTTCCAACGCCCACGGTAGATAGGGACCGAACTGTCTCACGACGTTCTAAACCCAGCTCGCGTACCTCTTTAAATGGCGAACAGCCATACCCTTGGGACCTGCTTCAGCCCCAGGATGAGATGAGCCGACATCGAGGTGCCAAACACCGCCGTCGATATGAACTCTTGGGCGGTATCAGCCTGTTATCCCCAGAGTACCTTTTATCCGTTGAGCGATGGCCCTTCCATACAGAACCACCGGATCACTAAGACCTACTTTCGTACCTGCTCGACTTGTGGGTCTCGCAGTTAAGCGCGCTTTTGCCTTTATACTCTACGCGTGATTTCCGACCACGCTGAGCGCACCTTCGTACTCCTCCGTTACTCTTTAGGAGGAGACCGCCCCAGTCAAACTACCCACCAGACATGGTCCTCGCTCCAGATAATGGAGCAGAGTTAGAACCTCAATATTACCAGGGTGGTATTTCAAGGACGGCTCCATAGAAACTGGCGTTTCTACTTCAAAGCCTCCCACCTATCCTACACAAGTAAGATCAAAGTTCAATGTCAAGCTGCAGTAAAGGTTCACGGGGTCTTTCCGTCTAGCCGCGGGTACACCGCATCTTCACGGCGAATTCGATTTCACTGAGCCTCTGCTGGAGACAGCGCCGCCATCATTATGCCATTCGTGCAGGTCGGAACTTACCCGACAAGGAATTTCGCTACCTTAGGACCGTTATAGTTACGGCCGCCGTTTACTGGGGCTTCGATCAAGAGCTTCGCTTACGCTAACCCCATCAATTAACCTTCCAGCACCGGGCAGGCATCACACCCTATACGTCCACTTTCGTGTTTGCAGAGTGCTATGTTTTTAATAAACAGTTGCAGCGGCCTGGTTTCTGAGGCTGCCAGTAGCTCAAGGAGCAAGTCCTATCACCGCCGGCAGCGTACCTTCTCCCGAAGTTACGGTACCATTTTGCCTAGTTCCTTCAGCAGAGTTCTCTCAAGCGCTTTGGTCTACTCGACCTGACCACCTGTGTCGGTTTCGGGTACGATTCCTGTGTAACTGAAGCTTAGAGACTTTTCCTGGAAGTATGGTATCAGCCACTTCGCTAGTAAACTAGCTTGCTATCGATTCTCAGCATAGAGTACCCCGGATTTGCCTAAGATACATGCCTACAATCTTCCACCTGGACAACCAACGCCAGGCTGACTTAACCTTCTCCGTCCTCTCATCGCATTACACAGAAGTATTGGAATATTAACCAATTTCCCATCGACTACGCCTCTCGGCCTCGCCTTAGGGGTCGACTCACCCAGCCCCGATTAACGTTGGACTGGAACCCTTGGTCTTTCAGCGAACGGGTTTTTCACCCGTTTTATCGTTACTCACGTCAGCATTCGCACTTCTGATACCTCCAGCAGACTTCTCAATCCACCTTCATCGGCTTACAGAACGCTCCCCTACCACTTGCAATAAATTGCAAATCCGCAGCTTCGGTACATAGTTTTAGCCCCGTTACATCTTCCGCGCAGGCCGACTCGACTAGTGAGCTATTACGCTTTCTTTAAAGGGTGGCTGCTTCTAAGCCAACCTCCTAGCTGTCTATGCCTTCCCACATCGTTTCCCACTTAACTATGATTTAGGGACCTTAGCTGGCGGTCTGGATTGTTTTCCTCTTGACTACGGACGTTAGCACCCGCAGTCTGTCTCCCGGATAGTACTCATTGGTATTCGGAGTTTGCATCGGTTTGGTAAGTCGGGATGACCCCCTAGCCGAAACAGTGCTCTACCCCCAATGGTATTCGTCCGAGGCGCTACCTAAATAGCTTTCGGGGAGAACCAGCTATCACCAGGCTTGATTAGCCTTTCACCCCTATCCACAAGTCATCCCCTGGCTTTTCAACGACAGTGGGTTCGGTCCTCCAGTAAGTGTTACCTCACCTTCAACCTGCTCATGGATAGATCGCCTGGTTTCGGGTCTACACCCAGCAACTAAACGCCCTATTAAGACTCGATTTCTCTACGGCTCCCCTATTCGGTTAACCTTGCTACTGAATGTAAGTCGCTGACCCATTATACAAAAGGTACGCAGTCACATCACGAAGATGCTCCCACTGCTTGTATGCATGCGGTTTCAGGATCTATTTCACTCCCCTCACAGGGGTTCTTTTCGCCTTTCCCTCACGGTACTGGTTCACTATCGGTCAGTCAGGAGTATTTAGCCTTGGAGGATGGTCCCCCCATATTCAGACAAGGTTTCACGTGCCCCGCCCTACTCGACATCATCATGTAAGCCCTTTCGTGTACAGGACTATCACCTACTATGGTTGCACTTCCCAGAGCATTCCACTAAAGCTTACATAACTTAATGGGCTTTTCCCCTTTCGCTCGCCGCTACTGAGGGAATCTCAATTGATTTCTTTTCCTACGGGTACTGAGATGTTTCACTTCCCCGCGTTTGCCTTGCAACACTATGTATTCATGTTGCAATACCTATCTTATGATAGGTGGGTTCCCCCATTCAGAAATCTCCGGATCACAGGATATTTGCCGCCTCCCCGGAGCTTTTCGCAGGCTATCACGTCTTTCATCGCCTCTGACTGCCAAGGCATCCACCACATGCACTTAATTACTTGACTATACAACCCCAAACAGTCGTTCGATCCTACAAGTAGATCGTTCAACATTACAGTTTGAAGTACTGTGTATCTAAACACTGTACAGCTTCAATTCAAATTCATATACCAAAACGCTTGATTCAGTTAATTTCGCTAGTTCTCATTTCAATCACTTCAACTCAATAACTTACGTTATCTCGTTTCCGCTCTTTCTATGAGTATGAACAAATTATTTCAACTCAAATATATGCTGTTAATGATTCACTACGTCTTCGTCAGATCGCAGTCAACTGTGATAAATCACAGAGCTTAATAATCAAGGCGTGCAGTATACACAGCTTTATTACTAAGCTCTATAAGCTATCAACTCGTTTGCTTACTACGTATTCGAATGAATACGTGGTGGAGACTAGGAGAGTCGAACTCCTGACCTCCTGCGTGCAAAGCAGGCGCTCTACCAACTAAGCTAAGTCCCCAGCTTATCATTTAGATCAATGTATCGTATGAGTATGTCATGGTGGGTCTGACAAGACTTGAACTTGTGACCCCACGCTTATCAAGCGTGTGCTCTAACCAACTGAGCTACAGACCCTCAGATACATCGTCATGAAGAACAACTTGTTGTGGATTCTTACCAATCGTCAATCTTTCGTTAAGGAGGTGATCCAGCCGCAGGTTCCCCTACGGCTACCTTGTTACGACTTCACCCCAGTCATCGGCCACACCGTGGTAAGCGTCCTCCTTGCGGTTAGACTACCTACTTCTGGTGCAACAAACTCCCATGGTGTGACGGGCGGTGTGTACAAGGCCCGGGAACGTATTCACCGCGGCATTCTGATCCGCGATTACTAGCGATTCCGACTTCATGGAGTCGAGTTGCAGACTCCAATCCGGACTACGATCGGCTTTTTGAGATTAGCATCCTATCGCTAGGTAGCAACCCTTTGTACCGACCATTGTAGCACGTGTGTAGCCCTGGTCGTAAGGGCCATGATGACTTGACGTCGTCCCCGCCTTCCTCCAGTTTGTCACTGGCAGTATCCTTAAAGTTCCCGGCTTAACCCGCTGGCAAATAAGGAAAAGGGTTGCGCTCGTTGCGGGACTTAACCCAACATCTCACGACACGAGCTGACGACAGCCATGCAGCACCTGTATGTAAGTTCCCGAAGGCACCAATCCATCTCTGGAAAGTTCTTACTATGTCAAGACCAGGTAAGGTTCTTCGCGTTGCATCGAATTAAACCACATGCTCCACCGCTTGTGCGGGCCCCCGTCAATTCATTTGAGTTTTAGTCTTGCGACCGTACTCCCCAGGCGGTCTACTTATCGCGTTAGCTGCGCCACTAAAGCCTCAAAGGCCCCAACGGCTAGTAGACATCGTTTACGGCATGGACTACCAGGGTATCTAATCCTGTTTGCTCCCCATGCTTTCGTACCTCAGCGTCAGTATTAGGCCAGATGGCTGCCTTCGCCATCGGTATTCCTCCAGATCTCTACGCATTTCACCGCTACACCTGGAATTCTACCATCCTCTCCCATACTCTAGCTTCCCAGTATCGAATGCAATTCCCAAGTTAAGCTCGGGGATTTCACATCCGACTTAAAAAGCCGCCTACGCACGCTTTACGCCCAGTAAATCCGATTAACGCTCGCACCCTCTGTATTACCGCGGCTGCTGGCACAGAGTTAGCCGGTGCTTATTCTGCGAGTAACGTCCACTATCCAAGAGTATTAATCTTAGTAGCCTCCTCCTCGCTTAAAGTGCTTTACAACCAAAAGGCCTTCTTCACACACGCGGCATGGCTGGATCAGGCTTCCGCCCATTGTCCAATATTCCCCACTGCTGCCTCCCGTAGGAGTCTGGGCCGTGTCTCAGTCCCAGTGTGGCGGATCATCCTCTCAGACCCGCTACAGATCGTCGCCTTGGTAGGCCTTTACCCCACCAACTAGCTAATCCGACTTAGGCTCATCTATTAGCGCAAGGCCCGAAGGTCCCCTGCTTTCTCCCGTAGGACGTATGCGGTATTAGCATCCCTTTCGAGATGTTGTCCCCCACTAATAGGCAGATTCCTAAGCATTACTCACCCGTCCGCCGCTAGGTCCAGTAGCAAGCTACCTTCCCCCGCTCGACTTGCATGTGTTAAGCCTGCCGCCAGCGTTCAATCTGAGCCATGATCAAACTCTTCAGTTTAAAATCAATAGTACCTAAAGGGTACCAATCTTGGCTCATCAATTACTGACAAAAAATTTGCTCAAATAAACTTCGAGAAATTTCTACCAATCATCAATGATAATATATATCGATCAATCAACCAGTAAAAATCCACACAAGTTGTTCTTCATAATCTCTTAATGATCTT
>NZ_JBWYIK010000020.1:0-5589 GCF_056779735.1 Acinetobacter sp. 24-47-67 | reverse complement strand
AACTACGCAGTTCAACATCGAAGGTGATGAATACCTTTGGGATGACTTTGCATTTGCAACGCGTGATGGCTTAGTGGCAACTGCTGTAGACGTAACTGATGAAGCTGAAATAGCTCGTCGTGGTCTAAAAGGTGCGTTCAAACATATTCAATTTGATATTGAATTAGTGAAAGACGTTGAAGGTGCGCCTTCTACTGAAGTTGAACGTCGCCGCGCATCAGCTTAAATCAATTAGTCGGAATCGGGATAAGTCAATTATCCCGATGACTTCCCCTCAATTTGGAAAGTCGGAGAACGTCCATGCCACGTATTCCTGTAATTAATACCAGCCATCTAGATCGTCTTGATGAGTTACTTGTAGACAACTTTGAGACAGGTGAGTTTAAACTTCATCGTTCAGTTTTCACTGATCAAGCCCTTTTTGACCTTGAAATGAAATACATCTTTGAGGGTAATTGGGTTTACTTGGCACACGAAAGCCAAATTCCAAATAACAATGATTATTACACGACACACATCGGTCGTCAGCCAATCGTGATTGCTCGTAACCGTCAAGGCGAGCTAAATGCAATGATCAATGCGTGTTCACACCGTGGTGCACAACTTTGCCGTAACAAACGTGGTAATAAGGCTACTTATACTTGCCCATTCCATGGTTGGACATTCAATAACTCAGGCAAACTTTTAAAAGTTAAAGACCCAACAGATGCAGGTTATTCTGACTGCTTTAACAAAGAAGGATCACATGATCTTAAGAAAGTTGCACGTTTTGAAAGTTATAAAGGCTTCTTATTCGGTAGCTTAAACCCAGACGTCTTGCCATTAGAAGAATTCTTAGGTGAAACGACTAAAATTATCGATATGATCGTGGGTCAGTCTGATCAAGGTTTAGAAGTTTTACGTGGTGCCTCAACTTATACATACGAAGGAAACTGGAAACTCACTGCTGAAAATGGTGCAGATGGTTACCATGTATCTGCGGTTCACTGGAATTATGCTGCGACTACGCAACAACGTAAAGAAAAACAAGCTGGCGACAATATCCGTGCAATGAGCGCAGGATCTTGGGGTAAACAAGGCGGTGGTTCTTACGGTTTTGAAAATGGTCACATGTTGCTTTGGACACAATGGGCTAACCCTGAAGACCGCCCTAACTTCCCTAAAGCAGATGAATACTCTGAGAAATTCGGTCCTGCTATGTCGAAGTGGATGATCGAGCGCTCACGTAACCTTTGCTTATATCCAAACGTTTATTTGATGGATCAGTTCGGTTCACAAATCCGTGTACTTCGCCCAATTGCTGTCGATAAAACTGAAGTAACAATTTACTGCATCGCACCTGTAGGTGAAGAGCCAGAAGCTCGCGCACGCCGTATTCGCCAATATGAAGATTTCTTCAATGCTTCAGGTATGGCGACACCAGATGACTTAGAAGAATTCCGTGCATGTCAAGCAGGTTATGCTGGTATCGAACTTGAGTGGAACGATATGTGCCGTGGCTCAAAGCATTGGATCAATGGCCCAGATGATGCAGCAAACGAAATTGGTCTAAAACCTAAACTTTCAGGCGTTAAAACTGAAGACGAAGGTTTATACCTTGCTCAACATCAACATTGGTTAGAAGAAATGAAACGTGCGATTAAAGCAGAACAAGCTTTAGCTGAACAAGGAGATAACGCATGAGTAACGCGAATCTTGAAGCAACTTTAGAATCAGTGAGCCAGTTCTTATTTAAAGAAGCGCGCCTACTTGATGATGAACAGTGGGATGAATGGTTAGAGTGCTATGCACCTACAGCATCGTTCTGGATGCCATCTTGGGATGACTACAATACATTAACTGAAGATCCTCAATCAGAAATCTCGTTAATTTATTATCCAGATCGTCAAGGTTTAGAAGACCGCGTGTTCCGTATCAAAACTGAACGCTCTTCTGCAACAATGCCTGATACACGTACAAGCCACAATATTAACAACATTGAAATTCTTGAACGTCATGAAGATAAGGTTGTTGTTCGTTTCAACTGGAACACTTTAAGTTACCGCTACCAAAAGTCGTACAGCTACTTCGGCATGTCACGCTACGAAATCAATTTGTCTGGTGAAAAACCACAAATTTTAAATAAATATGTGGTACTCAAAAATGATTACATCAATCAAGTAATCGACGTATATCACCTGTAATTAGTAAATAACAAGTTCAGTAACTACCAAATGGAATTTTGGTAGTTACACCAAAAAATTGTTCAAAAGATTCTTAAAGGATATTCAGCCATGTCAAACCATAATGTTGCACTTCAATTTGAAGATGGCGTAACCCGATTTATTTCAGTTGCACAAGGCGAAACGCTTTCTGACGCTGCATATCGTCAAAAGATTAATATTCCGCTGGATTGCCGTGATGGTGCATGTGGTACTTGTCGAGCTTTTTGTGAGTCTGGCAGCTATGACATGCCTGAAGAAACTTATATTGAAGATGCACTTACACCAGAAGAGGCTGAGCAAGGCTATATCTTAGCTTGCCAGTGCCGTCCTACTTCAGATGCAGTTTTCCAAATTCAAGCATCATCTGATGTATGCAAAACTCAAATTCATCAATATCAAGGTACACTTTCTCGTGTAGAAAACTTATCTGAATCTACAATTACCTTTGATATTCAACTAGACGAGGGTCAGCCAGATATCAATTTCCTTGCTGGTCAGTATGTAAATGTAGGTATACCTGGATCAACTGAAACACGTTCATACTCTTTCAGCTCTAAGCCAGGCAACCGTTTGACCGGCTTTGTTGTTCGTAACGTTCCTAACGGTAAGATGAGTAGCTTCTTAAGCAGCGAAGCGAAAGTCGGCGAAAAAATGACATTCACTGGTCCATTTGGTAGCTTCTACTTACGTAATGTAGTACGCCCTGTAGTAATGCTTGCTGGTGGTACAGGTATTGCTCCATTTATGTCGATGCTTCAAGTATTAGAAGAAAAAGGTTCTGAACATCCAGTACGTTTAGTTTTTGGTGTAACCAATGACTTTGACCTAGTTGCTATTGAAGAACTCAACAAACTTCAAGAAAAACTTGATTGGTTTGAATACCGTACCGTAGTTGCAAACCCAGAATCTGCACACGAACGTAAAGGTTATGTGACAGGTCACATTGAAACTGAATGGCTCAACGGTGGTGATGTAGACGTTTACCTCTGTGGTCCTGTTCCTATGGTAGATGCAGTTCGTGGTTGGTTAGATGCTGAAGGCATTAAACCTGCAAACTTCTTATTCGAAAAATTCTCTGCGAATTAAAGTGGAGAGGAACATGAACCAAAGATTTGAAAATAAAATCGTAATCGTTACTGGTGCCGCTCAAGGCATCGGTCGCGGTGTTGCTCTTCAAGCAGCTAGCGAAGGTGCAAAAGTTGTACTGGCTGACCGTGCTGAATACGTGACGACCACACTTGAAGAAATTACGACTCAAGGTGGCACAGGTGTCACTGTCTTAGCTGATCTTGAAACCTATGCTGGTGCACAATCCGTTGTAAATAAAGCGATCGAGACTTTTGGCCGAATTGATGTGCTGATCAACAATGTTGGTGGTGCGATTTGGATGAAACCTTTTGAAGAGTTTTCTGAAGAGGAAATTATTAAAGAGATCAATCGTTCTTTATTTCCTACTTTATGGAGTTGTCGTGCAGTTTTACCACACATGCAACACCAAAAATCTGGTGTGATCGTGAATGTATCATCTATCGCCACATGTGGAATTAACCGTCTTCCATATTCTGCAGCTAAGGGTGGTGTAAATAGTTTTACTCAATCAATGGCATTTGCACATGCTAAAGATGGTATCCGCATCAATGCTGTGGCTACAGGTGGTACTGAAGCTCCACCACGTGTAATTCCACGTAATACTTCACCACTATCTGAGCAAGATCAAGCTTGGATGCAAGAAGTGGTTGATCAAACAATTGACCGCAGCTACATGAAACGCTATGGCACTATTCAAGAACAAGTAAATGCTATTTTGTTCCTTGCTTCAGATGAGTCTTCATACATTACAGGCACAGTCGTACCTGTAGGTGGTGGTGATCAGGGTTAACCCTGATCACGGACTCTTTAAATTCACAGGATCATTGACGCAAGGAGGCAAATACAATGGCAACCCTGTTTAAAACACTAAAAGAAGATTGGTCTATTTCCGCCACTGTCGCCGGCTTTTTAGCTGTATTGATTTCATATGCCGGACCATTAATTATTTTCTTTCAAGCAGCACAACAAGCCCAAGTTTCCCCAGACATGATGATTTCATGGATTTGGGGTATCTCAATTGGTGCTGCTGTAGCTGGAATTCTATTATCAATAAAGTTTAAAGTTCCTGTCATTACCGCTTGGTCGGCACCTGGTACTGCTCTGCTAGTCACACTTTTTCCAGATATATCACTGAATGAAGCAGTTGCTGCATATATCACTACAGCTGTAGTGATTTTCATCATTGGTATTACCGGATATTTCGACAAACTATTGGCTTTGATACCGCAATCAGTGGCTGCAGGAATGATGGCTGGTATCTTATGTCAGTTCGGATTTGGTCTTTTTACCGCGACTAATACCATGCCATATATTGTGTTTGGAATGCTTATTTCGTATCTGATTGCTAAGCGTTTAACACCTCGATATGCCATGCTTTTTGTATTGGCAGCTGGTATTTTCATGAGTTTAGTCCTCGGAAAATTCAATGCTGTGAATATGGAGTTTTCACTTGCAATACCCCAATTCATTGCGCCCGAGTGGACGCTTAACTCTTTTCTAAATCTTGCAGTACCTCTTATTTTAGTCAGCCTTTCTGGTCAATTTTTACCTGGCATGGCAATTTTGAAATTAAGTGGCTATGACATTCAAGCAAAACCCATTATTACCACTACCAGTATCGCATCGTTAGCTGTTGCTTGTGTGGGCGGGATCACCATTGTCCTGGCATCAATAACAGCCGCACTCTGTACAGGTAAAGATGCACATGAGCTCAAAGAGAAACGTTATATCGCAGGTATTGCGAACGGTATTTTCTATATTTTAGGTGGTTTATTTGCAGGCAGCATTGTGATGCTTTTTAGCTTACTGCCTAAAGAACTTGTTGCTGCATTAGCAGGTTTAGCACTTTTAGGTGCTATTGCTACAAATTTACACGTTGCTATGTTCCAAGAAAATGATCGTGACGCAGCTCTCCTTACTTTCTTGGCGACTGTTTCAGGTATGCAATTTTTAGGTTTAAGTTCAGTTTTTTGGGGAATCTGTATTGGTATTTTAGCGCACGTGATTTTAACGAAGCGTCAAAATACTACCCCATCATCGTCTACATCGACCTGATCATATTAAAGGTAAATGTAGATCGTTTGTTTAGGAAATGATTATGATTGATAAAAGCTCAGCGTCTTTAACCGAAGCCCTCTCCCAAATTAAAGACGGTTCAACCATTATGATTGGTGGGTTTGGTACTGCAGGTCAGCCTGCTGAACTCATCGATGGCTTAATTGAACTCGGTATTAAAGACTTAGTGATCGTCAACAACAACGCAGGTAATGGTGATTACGGCTTGGCTAAACTGTTA
>NZ_JBWYIK010000019.1:0-8624 GCF_056779735.1 Acinetobacter sp. 24-47-67 | reverse complement strand
CTTGTAATTGAGCTTGCGTTGCTGGACTGATTACACCATTTTTAGCAGCAATTGCCTCTACCAATTCATCATGCTTAGCTTCTGCAGTTTGAACCGCTTGTGTTGCTGCTGAAAAATCTAAATTAGTAAGATTATCCACAGCATTATTTAGTTCATCACGAGCATTATTTACATCATCAATGCTTGGCTTGTCACCAATATTGTTATTAAAGTCATCTACAAGCTTTTGAGCTTCTTCAATTTCTTTTTCTAATTCTGATCTAGTTTCATCAGTATATGGATCATTAGGATCTTCATTTTCCAACTTATCCTTTGCATTTTCCAAATCAGCTTCAAGATTATTAATTGCTTCTTCTAATTTAGCAGCATCTTTAGCTTCTTGATCTTTTAAAGCATCTTCAACAATAGAAATTAAATCATCAGCCGTCTGGTCAAGTAATTCTTGACTTGATTCTGGGTCTTTTAAAACAGCTTCTGCATCATTAATAGCATTTTCAACTCGCTGTTTTTCATCACCATCCAATTGATTTAATGAATTTTTAGCATCATTGATTGCATCAACTAATTTGCTGAGATCTTTGGAAGGTTGTTTTGTGTTACTTGATCCATTAGCAGCATCAAATACAGCAACGCCAACTCCAACTGCACCTAGTGCAAGTGAACCACCAGCTAACCAATTATTTAAGATTGTAGCGCCAGTTCCAGCACCACCTTCTAGTAACGCTTCTATGCTTTCTAAAGGGTTGTATTCTACATTTTTGAAATCAAGAACAAACATCTCACTATTTTGGTTACGGAAAACTAAATCAGATGTTTCATAATTGAAGTTTTCTAGGGTTATTGTTTCCCCATTATTAAGTTTAATAATGACCTGATTATCATTCACAATCAGCTCTTGAACATCTTCAGGAGCCACGTCGATCATTACAACTGAGTCTTCAACAATTTTAATTATATTGCTTTCTGAAGTGATCGTATTATTCAAGGTTTTTTTTGAGATAATCTGAGTTTGCATATACAAAATACCCATAGATTTAAAGAAATTTTACTTGATAGCATTAAACGATCATTTAGTTTTCTAATCAAGATTTTTTTAGATTAAAAATCATATATTTCAATATATTGTGATTTGAATCACACTATTTTTTAATAAAATTGATTTTATTTTATACAGTAACTAAATGATCTTAATTATACTGCTATTTACAAATTCAATACGTTGATTACTTATTGTTCATCATTCTTCTTGCTTTTAATTTTCATTATTTAATATCAGAAACACAAATTTTTTTTGAAAAAAGCAATGGTATAATCTCAAAAAAATGAATAATTTTTATGAAATATTTTTCTTGCGCGCAGTGCAATCAGCAAATCTTTTTTATGAATTCTACATGTACTCATTGTGGAATTAATTTAGGATATGTTGTAGAAGAAAGAGAAATGGGAAGTTTCCATAAACATACTAGTCAGTTGTGGAAATCCATTAATCCCAAATTCAAAAATAAACTCTATAAACCCTGTTTTAATTATTTGCATCATCATGTATGCAATTGGATGATTCCTGCAGAAAGTTCTGATATTTACTGTGACTCTTGCAAACTAACCTCTATTATTCCAAATTTAAATAATCCTGATCACACCATCTATTGGAGCAGATTAGAGCATGCGAAGCGTCGTTTCCTTTATATGATGCAACAACTAAATATCATGCCGAGACCAAAAAAAAATGATCATGATCAATTTGGACTTAGATTTAATTTTTTGATGCCCGAACCAGATCTTCCTGTTTTAACTGGGCATGCTCAAGGTACAATTACATTAAATGCAAGCGAAGCAGACGTCGTATACCGCGAAACAACCCGAATAAAAATGGGTGAAAACTATCGAACCCTACTCGGTCATTTTCGCCACGAAAGCGGGCATTACTATTTCGATCTCATTCAAGAGCTTCGACCAGATCTCATTGATGCGTTCAGAGTAATGTTTGGAGATGAACGACAGGATTATGCTGAGGCTTTAAAGCGACATTATCACGAAGGTCCACCCATAGACTGGCAGAAAAAATTTATTAGTTCCTATGCAAGTGCTCACCCATGGGAAGATTGGGCAGAGACTTGGGCACATTATTTACATATGATGGATACCTTAGAAACAGCATACTATGCGGGTCTGAGTGTTCAATCTAAACGTGCTGATCTCCCAAGTATGACGATCGAAGAAAATCCGATTGGTGCTAAAAACTTTGAAACTGTTTTACAAAACTGGTTAACCATCACTTTTAACTTAAATGCACTTAATCGCAGTATGGGTTTAGATGATGCATACCCATTTACGCTATCAGATAAAGTCTTAGACAAGCTCAGATTTATTCATCACAAACTATTAGAAATTTCATTTCAAAAATAAATTTTTTTGCTTTATCAAAGGTTGAAGTTACTTATTATTTAAATACAATCTTCACCAAGTCTTATTGATTGTGTGTAAATGAAAATAAACGAACAGATTGTACTCGTTACAGGTGGGGCACGAGGCCTTGGCTTGGCTATTACCAAGGCATTATTGAGCGAAGGCGCTCGTGTCGTTGTCAATTATCATAGTAGTCATGAGTCCGCTAAGACATTAAAACTTTCACATCCTGATCAAGTTTTTAGTTATCAAGCGGATATTACTGATGCAGATCAAGTTTCAGAAATGTTTAACGCTGCCAAACTGCATTTTGGTGAAGCTATACATTCAATTGTGAATAATGCACTCGTTAGATTTAAATTTAACGGGGATGCAAGACCAAATATTTCACAAATACAGTGGAATGATATGCACACTCAGTTTGAGGGTGCTGTTAAAGCTGCCCTTAATACTACTCAAGCCGCTTTAGCCGACATGAAAGCTAATCGATTCGGTCGAATTGTGAATATAGGAACAAACTTGGTGCAAAATCCTGTTGTGCCATATCATGACTATACTACTGCAAAATCTGCCCTTCTCGCATTGACGAGAACATGTGCTCATGAATTAGGTGAGTTTGGAATTAATGTCAATATGTTGTCTGGTGGATTACTTCAACAAACTGATGCAAGTCAAAGCACGCCACAGGAAGTTTTTGATTATATTGCTTCCGCTACTCCCTTGCGTAAAGTAGTCACTCCTGATGAGTTTGCTTCAGCCATTTTAATGTTTTTGTCACCGTACTCTAAAGCTGTCACTGGTCAAAATTTAATAGTGGATGGCGGTTTGGTTAAAAATTAATAACGATGCTTAGAGCTTAGGCTATTTTTTATTTAGGGAATAGCCTACCAATAATGTTATTTTACAAGGATTTCATGAAACATATGTCTAAGCCATTGATGGCTGGTCTTATGATGACAGGACATATGCCAATATTGTTTAACACCATATGTCGGGAAAGCAATGGGTGCATCAAAGATTTTTAAATTTCCTCGTGATAATAAAACTTCGCTTAAATAATAAGGCACTGTAGCAATCGCATCAGTTTCTTGAACAACAAGACCAACACCAAGATAACTTGGTAATCGCATTAAAATATTTCTTTTAAGTTCAAGGTTTAACAGCTCATTTTCAATATGGTAATGCCCCATTCCCGCATCAATATCAATGTGTGATTCTGCCAAATACTGTTCTTTGCTGATTGAATCTCCCGTTAAACGAGGGTGATCTTTTGCTGCAATTACAACATAATATTGCTCGAATAGTTTTTGTTGATAAAAGCCATTTTCCAAATGAGGCAGAAATCCTAATGCAAGATCAATTTCACCATTTGCCATTTGATAACTTGTTTCAGAAGTTATTGGCCGTACATTTAATCTGACATGAGATGCTTTTGCTTTTAGATATTGGGAAATCTTAGGCAGTAATACTAAATGCGAAACATCAGTCATCGCCAAGGTGAATTGTTGATCTGATATAGCTTCATCAAAATCGATCGTAAAATTATTAATCGCTTCAACCTTACTTAATGCTTCACTGACCAATGGGAATAATTGCTTTGATAATTCCGTCGGGATCATTTCATTCCCAATTCTTAAAAAAAGCGGATCGTTATAATGTTGTCGAATTTTATTAAGAATATTACTTACAGCAGGTTGACTCATCTGCAATTGTTCAGCAGCAACCGAGACACTTTTAAATTTGTAAACATGAAAAAAAATACTGAGTAATTTGCAATCTAATTCGTACACGAAACGCGCCTTCTCCTAGTAGATGAGAATCTAAAGTCAAATAAGATCTCATAGTACTTTTATATTTTTATTTTTTCTATGATCTATTCTGACATTCTCAAAAACCATCCCATAAAAAAAGAGCGAAAAATCGCTCTTTTTATCATCATTCAAGCTGGAATCATTTAGAAATTATAAATTGCTACAGCACTTACACGATTATCCTCACCTGTGTTAGAACCATTTGGTGCAGATACTACAGCTTTACGCTCACCATACACATATTCCAACCCAAGGCTAATGGGTTTGATCGGACTATAGAATGCATTGACCCAACCTTGCCAAAGCTCCTTATTGATCTCTGTCAGATTTATTGCACCACCTCGATAAGCATTTGTCACATCTTGATTCATATAACCAAAACCAACAGTTCCACGCCATTGAGGATTAAATTGCTGCGTTAGACCTATTGTAATCGAGTCAAATTCATTCTCATCTAAAATTTCACCAGATGAGTTACGGCTGATACCAGGATTCGTCCATGAAACGAAACTGCTATCTCCTTTTACATGATAGTAGTCAGCTTTCAGTGTAGTTGAAGGAGCTAACTTATATTGCATACCAAGTCCTACGCCCCATGCAACGACTTCATCAACTTCTGTTTTCTTTTCATTGACCATAGTACGTAAACTGAGTTTAGCATCATCATTTAATTGATGATTTAATCGCGCTGTGACTGCAGGTGTACGCATTTTAGATAAGCCATCTTTTGGATCTTCTGCTGCAAGGACCAAGCCTGTTGCAGGTGCTAAACTCATACTATAACGAACTTGAGGTGTACGTTTTACAGCACCACCCACATAACCTAAGGCATCAATCGTTTCAGGCATATAGTCTGGCACAGCAAAGTTAGACCAAGTTTGACCAATTAACCATTTATCGTAATTCATATAAGCATGACGTATACGAAGATTATCTAATCCAGCTCCACCCAAAAAGTCGACTTCAACTTTACCTGAAACTTTTTTATCATTGATTTGACTATGAATATCCAAACCTAAACGTGTTGCTGATAGAGTCGACTTCAGTTGATCACTTGCTTCACTTTGTCCCGCTAAAGGAACTTTATTAATATTATTATATAGGCGATCTGCCGCACTACCTTCGGCTTGATATGAGGCATCTAGACGAACATTACCATAAAAATTAAAAGTGGTATCTTTACCAACATTTAGTTTTGGTTGGGGTTTAACAGATTCTGTTTTTAATGTCTCAATCGATTTTGTCTGTACAACAGCATTCTTCTGTTGTTGTTCCATCATTGATTTAAGTACTTCAATTTCTTGACGTAGTTGCTCTATTTCAGACTGTTGTGTGCTTTGTGCAAATGTTGCAGTAGAGGTTAAAACAGCTAATGAGATTAAACTTAAAGTAAAAGGTTTGTTTGAAAAGATCATCCTAATCTCTCTTATCCTATAAAATGGTTTGAAAGTCTAAATAACAGCCACCTTCTGGCAGCTGTCTTATTTATAAAGAATTTTTACTGTGCTTGTTCTACGACTTTAGAAGAGTGCACCGGTTCTTCCTGAGCAATTTTTCCATCTACTGAATTTTTCAGATTCACCATAAAAATTGCTAAGGCTGCAATCACACCAGGAATTGCGATGACCAAGAAATTCATTTGGTGCGGAAGTTCCATGGTTAACAAAGCACCAGTGAGTACTGGACCTACGATTGCACCAATTCGACCAATACCAGATGCCCACCCCATACCAGTTGAACGAACTGTCGACGGATAATATTGTGCGACGAATGTATAAAGTAGAATTTGTGAGCCAATCGTTGCAGCGCCCGCGATTGCAATTAGCGTATACAACACGATTTGTGGACTATTAAAGCCGAGAAGGATAAGTGCAAGTGCACCGCACACGAACATAATTGTGAGTACTTTTTTGATGTGGAAACGATCTGCAAGATATCCACCACCGATTGCACCCACCATACCACCGATATTTAATGCAAATAGGAAGATCATACTTGCACCAAGCGAGTAACCCGCTTGAATCATCAGTTTTGGCAACCAGCTTCCTAAAGCATAAACCATGAGTAAACACATAAAGAATGCAACCCAGAACATGAAAGTACTGAAGGTACGACCTTGCTGGAATAATGCTTTTAAAGGAGCTTCATCACCTGCTGTGACTTCATCTAATACAAATTGAGTGTCAGCAGTAATATTTTTTTCAGGTGCGATTTTCTTCACATTAATTCGCACTTGCTCGGTTTGGTTTTTGTTGGTCAGGTACATCAAAGATTCTGGTAGGAATTTCCAAATCAACGGCAATGCGATTAAAGGCAATGCAGCGATATAGAACATAATTTTCCAGCCATATTGTGGAACTAACCAAGCACCTAATAATGCTGACGTCATACCACCAATTGCATATCCACTGAACATAAGGGCAACTAAAGTACTTCTAATTCGCTTAGGTGCATATTCAGTCATTAAAGCAACAACGTTAGGCATCACACCGCCAATACCCAGACCAGCAAGAAAGCGTAAAATACCAAATTCAGTTGGATTCGATGCAAATGCCCCCAAAAATGTAAATCCACTGAAGATTGCCACACAAATCATAATGGTTTTTTTACGACCAAGCTTATCTGATAATGTACCAAATGACATAGCACCGAACATCATCCCGAATAAAGCTGTGCTTGCTAACAATCCAGCTTGTACTGAAGTTAATGCCCATTCCTGCATTAATAAAGGTAATGCAACTCCATAAATAACAAGATCATAACCATCAAAGATAATAATCAATAAGCACCAAAACAATACACCCCAATGAAATGGTGTGAACTTAGCATCATCAATCACACGATTGATATTTAATTTGTTTGCTTCCAAGGTTGCGCCTCCTGCAAATAAACTCTCCAAAAATATGACGCAACATTGACTTAAAGCTGAAAAAATGTCCAAAACCGAATATATCTATATATATACCTTCAAGGTCTAAATAATCTCGAGGGCTTATTTCTAGTATGATTGAATGAAAATTAGACGAATAATTACTTTAAAAAAAAATTCTTTGAGAATTTCTAATTTGAATTTTTTATTGCAACCTAGTTTTTCTTCAAAGTTAAAATTATTTGTTTGAAATTTATCAAAAAAATTAAGCCCCTTTTCGGGGCATAAGCTAAAGTCGTAGTTATTTTGAGTATTTAAGATTTTTGATTGCTATTTTTTATCCAATAGCTTTAGACCTAAGTCTAATTATTGTATTAGACCCTATCTAAATTAAATTTCTATCATACTTAATTGCTTCTAAATCATAAACTTGGTAAATACAATCTATTAGAGACATGATGTCCTCGCTCTCATCTAGATTACGTATCGTCATAAATACTGGACTTACTGCAGTTTCATCTAAAATTGGAATGTAAAGCAAATGGGATAGCTGAATTGATTTCGCACTTTCTGGAACAATACAAATACCTTCACCAGCTGCAACCAAACCAAGAGATAGCTGAATTTCTCGCACCAAACGTATATTTTTAGGTTCTAAATTATATTCTGCAAACAAGGCTTGGACTTGAGTTGCAAAGCTAGGGGTTGTATGGCTAGGGTATAAAAAAATATTTTCATCAGAAATATCAGATAAATAAACACCTTCTTTGTTTAAACTTAAAGGATGACTCGCATGCACTGCCATCATTAAGCGCTCTTCACGAAGCAAAATTCGCTTCAATGCTGGATCTGAAATTCTAAGCCGCCCAAATCCAACATCAATCTTCCCCTCTTTGAGTGCTTTAACTTGTTCTAACGTGGTCATTTCAACAAGTTCAATCTTTAAGTGGGGTTGCTGCTGCCTATATAAATATACAATTTTAGAAAGCAGCCCATAAAGCAGTGACCCGACAAACCCCATTGTTACTGTACGTTCAACTAGACCTATACGCTTTGTCATAGACTTAACTTCTTCAGCATTGGCAAGTAATTTCACTGCGTGCTGATAAAAGAAATATCCGGCTTGTGTTGTTTTTAATGGACGGCTACCTCGCTCAAATAAAGCAATGCCAAGCTCTGATTCCAAATTTTGAATTTGTCTACTTAATGGTGGCTGCGCAATAAATAACTTTTCGGCTGCTTTTGTAAAACTTTGTTCTTCTACCACTGCGACAAAATATCGTAGATGTCTAAGCTCCATGACTTCCATACCTTTAAAATATATTAAAATGCAAAAATGATCTTCGACTCTATTTTTGCATTCTTTTAAGGTATACCACATGAAATACACAATGCAAGAATGCGTAGAGTGGAAATGATTACATCAGTTGAAACCTTGCTCGTTGAAATCCCGACGATCCGCCCACACAAGATGGCGGTCGCAACGATGCAAACTCAAACCTTAGTCCTCATTAAAATCGAAACTTCGGATGGTTTCA
>NZ_JBWYIK010000018.1:0-18612 GCF_056779735.1 Acinetobacter sp. 24-47-67 | reverse complement strand
AAGTGAAACCTCTTAGCGCTGATGGTAGTGTGGGGTTACCCATGTGAGAGTAAGTCATCGCCAGCTCATTATTCTAAACACCCCCTTCAATAGAAGGGGGTGTTTTTTTATGCAGTAAAGAATGAATTAAAGATATAAAAATAAAAGCCCTCATGAGAGGACCTTGTATCAAATAATAGATTAAAGTTGTCGTCGAGCGTGTTTTAACGCAGTTCTTAGGCCTTCCTCTAGCGTTGGATGGTAGAAAGGGTGATCTAGAATTTCATCAACAGTAAGATCACTGGAGATAGCCCAAGCGAGCAAATGTGCTAAATGTTCTGCTGAATAACAAAGAAATTCTGCTCCGAGAAGTTTACGTGAGTATCGATCGACGTAAACCTCTACAGCCCCAATATTTTGTCCATTGACAATCGCTCGTCCTTGCTTTTCGTAGGATACGATACCTGTAACAAACTCATGATTGGCTTTACGCAGTGTGTGATAATTGGAGCCGATCCCTGCCATTTCTGGTGAGCTAAACATAATACCCAATGGGGTAAGACTTTTTTTCTGACTCGATTGATGTTGATTGAGGCAATTATGAACCGCCAATTTACCTTCATAAGACGCTTCATGCTGGATAGGCGTTGCAGTAAATGCATCACCTACAATGTAAATGGGGTAGTCACCAAGCTGTTTAGTGGTTGGATCAACAGGTAATTTCTTTAGATCAATGAATTCATCATTTATATGCTGAATATTTAACGTATCTAAATTCGTAGTACGACCAGTCGCAGATAATAGGTAATCAACTTCTATAGATTGATTGCTACCATTTTCGATAAAGTTAATTTGAACCTTATCTTCGCCTAATTTCTCAACCTGCTCGGGTAAAATCTCATATTTGATATTTAATTCTTTTGAGAATATTTCTTGAGCAAGCGTTTGTAAGTCTAGGCTAGTCAATGAACCAATTTTTTTACTGCGAGCAAAAACTGTAGTTTCCACACCTAGACGCTGCATGGCTTGTGCAAGTTCGATTGCAATGACACCGCTTCCAATTACAGCTAAACTTTTTGGTAAAGTAGGTATTTCAAAGACTTGATCAGAAGTTAAATATAAATGACCAAGTTTTTGTTGCCAATCTTGATTTACTGTTGGTCTTGAACCAACAGCGATAATGAACGATTTAGCTTGGTATTTCTTATTATTAACATTGATTGTGTTTGCATTTACAAATGTTGCGCGACCTGAAATTTTGTGCGCTGTAGGCCATGAATTAACGTCCTTCAGTGTTGCATTTGTAAATCGATCACGTAATTGCTGTACATGTTGCATAACATCTTTAGTGTCAATTTGAGAAGAAATTTTTAGCCCAAGTTGTTCTGAAGTTCTCGCATTATAGGCAAGATTAGCTGATGAAATTAGAACTTTACTCGGCATACAACCTACTCGAGCACAAGTGGTATCCCACGGACCGTCGTTCACAATAAGTATATTTTGTGTAGTTTTAATGGCTTCTTTATAAGCTGAAATACCAGCAGTACCAGCTCCAATAATAATGATATCGTACATATTGTATTGAGTAAGAATGATTTGAATTCACTATATAAAAAAAACTTCGATGAATAAGGTTTTTTTTCAATTTATTACACTTAAACCTTTAACTTTTGGTGATATCCATATTCTGAAAATTTGTATTATTTAAAACTAAGTATTTTCATGGTTGTTATTGAAATAAGATGAGAGAAAAAGGCGCTTGTGCGCCTTTAAAATGAATAAGATACATTTATCTTATAATGATGTACCTGCATGCACACCAACAGTTGGTTTTACATTCATCGATGTGCAACCGAGTAAAAGAAACGAACAACATAATGCAATACAAATTTTATTCATGAATGAGTCCTAATGAATTTGCTTTATTAAATAGTAACGTAGAACGACTACCTGACTTACATACTAAAAGTATAGGTTTAGGTAGACTATTGTAATACTTCGCAAACTCATGAACATCTGCATCTGTTATTTGACCTGAAATAACAGGTTGGTAAATCAAACTGATTTTAGACTTTTCGGCTAAAGCTCTTAATTCACTTGCAGTTGTTTCGTTACCTGATTCTTGATCAGGACGGTTAACGATCACAGACTTAAATCCCTGCTGCATTAAGGCATTGAATTTTGTAGCAGTCATATGACCCGATACACTCACAGATGGATTAAGTGCTTTACTGAGCGGTTCTGATGCTGAATGACTTAGCGTTACGATACTAAAAATGAAGGTGGAAAGGATGAATCTAAACCACATCTTAGTCATCAAGCAAATCCATTTGTTTTGCTAATTGGTAAAGATTGTTAGAGCGATTTCCCGTACGACAGAACATTAATACTGGTTTTGGTAGCTCATTGAAATGATTTGCAAAAGTACGAACGTCAAGCTCAGTAATTTGACCTGCAACTACAGGTTGATATACATAATCTAAGCCTTGAGCGCGTGCAGCTTCTTCAATTTGGGCACTTGTTGGCTGTTCTGGTCCGCCTTCCATATCGGGGCGATTATTAATCACAGATTTAAATCCTTTTTCAACAACTTGAACTAAATGTTCTGGCCCAATTTGACCAGCAAAACCTACATTTTCACTCATTGCGTCACTCCCAAAATAAATTAAAAGACTATGCTACTATCATAGCATCTCGCTCAGATATGAGCTTTGATCGACACAAAAAATTTAAAATAAAAATCGTATGAATATATGCATGGAGCACCTATGTACGATTACACCGTAGAGCCGTTGTACGTACAAAAAGCAAATGAGTTGATCGCTGCTGACCTTTATTTGCCTGTCAAAGTTAAAAGACCTCCTGTGCTTATTATGGCGCATGGTTTTGCAGGATTACGTCAATTCAAATTAATCCAATATGCGCAACGTTTTGCTCAATCAGGTTTTGCAGTTGTACTCTTTGACTATCGTTGTTGGGGAGGAAGTACGGGTAAACCACGAGAAATGGTCTCTATCCGTCAGCAGCTAGAAGATTGGTATGCTGTGATTGCGCATATCAAATTATTCCCTTTGGTTGATGGACACCACCTTTTCTTATGGGGAACGGGTCTGAGTGGCGGATATGTTCTAAAACTTGCATCTGAGTTAAATGGGATTCGGGCTGCAATAGCGCAAGTACCCTTTGTGGACGGAAATGCCAGCAGTAAAATTTATCCAATTCAACATATGGCGCAGGCTTTAAAGTTATCGAGTCAGGATTTAATGGCAGCCAAAGTAGGACGTGTTGGAAAAACAATGCCTGTCGTTCATCCTTATGCATTAAGTTTTTACCCGAGTCAGGATAGTTATCAAGGGTATATGTCGATCGTTGATTCAAACTATTATTGGAGCGGTGAGGTGCCTGCAAGAGCTATGTTAGACGTCATACGATTTCGACCGATTACTACGGCAAGAAGTATTAAAATTCCTGTGTTATTTATAGCTGCCAAGAAAGATGCAGTTATTCCCATAGAGATTAGTCGTGAAACTGCAACCAATATGGCACCTTATGTGGAATACCATGAGTGGAATATGACACATTTTGATATTTATCAAGCAAATTGGATGGAAAGCGCAATCAAGCTTCAATTAGAATTCTTAGATCAAAATAGAGGAGTAAACTCATGATTGTTGTTTGTCCATCTTGTGGCGCAAAAAATCGTGTACCTGAAGATAAAATCCAATCTCAGCCGAATTGTGGTCAATGTCATGAGCATTTGATTCCGCTTGCCCCTATTGAGCTGAATGAGCAAAACTTTAGTAACTTTATTACCAACAGTGATTTACCAGTATTGATTGATCTTTGGGCAGAATGGTGCGGGCCTTGTAAAATGATGGCACCGCATTTTGCTGAAGTAGCCAAATCAAATCCGCATGTGGTTTTTGCGAAGATAGATACTGAAGCGAATCCGCGCTTAAGTGCTGCCTTTAATGTTCGTAGTATTCCAACGTTGGTATTGATGAATAAAACGAATGAAATTGCTAGAATAAGTGGTGCATTACGTGCAAATCAATTACGAGATTGGTTAAATCAGCAATTAAATGCTTAACCAATAGGCCAATATTTGGAGTGACTGTGTCAGATTCTCAACTTAAGCCAGAAGGTACATTATCCCTTCAAACCATTGCTATGCCTGCAGATACCAACTGGAGTGGGGATGTTTTTGGTGGTTGGATTGTTTCACAAATGGATTTGGCTGGAGCTATTCATGCAGAGCGTTATACAAAAGGTCGCTGTGCAACCATTGCAATTAATCAAATGACATTCCTTGTGCCTGTTAAGGTGGGTGATGTCATTAGTTGTTATACTAAAATTTTAAAGCTCGGAAATACCTCAATTCAAATGCAAATTGAAGTATGGGATAGTCACGACTCTTCACGTCCAGCGAAAAGAGTGACAGAAGGTGTTTTCACTTTTGTTGCGGTGGATGTGAAAGGGGCAAAACGCCAGATTCCAGATGATGTTAAACAAAAGTTTCAAGAATCTCTAAGCATCTAATCACAAAAAATCCCAACATCGTTGGGATTTTTTATTAGGGAAACTTTTTTAGGATCAATATGATCATGAGCTTTATTGCTTAAGTTGAGATTTTGCAATCCAAGCCCAGAGCATTTCACATTGAATTGGCTCTTCGCCAGATTCATCTGTCACGATCACCTTGACAAGGGTTTCACCTTTTTCAGACTCTTGCATCTGTTTTTGTTGATCATCAGTCAATGTAGCGACTGCAGTCATCGCACCTTTAGATGGGCGTTTGAAATCTACTTTTAAGCTTTTTATTAATACGATTGAGGTATCGGGTACATTCATGCCCGTAACAAAGCCTGTAGCTGTTTCAGCGATCAGCGCCATTGCGCATGCATGCACTTGACCAATATGATTTTGCATTGCTTTATGGTTTTCGATTTTAACGACAACTTTAGCATGACTAACTTCAAGATAACGTAATTTAGCGGTTCCCACCATTGGAACGACACGGCCGAAAGCTTTGCTCCATAAAGTACTACGGATACCTTGTGGAAACTTAGATGTCGCTTTTACTAACTTAGATAAACGATTGCCTTTTGCCATGATCAGTTCCTATGATGGAGCAAAGAGATTAGTCTTTGAAATTGTTAAATTGAAGTGGGATACCGAATTGTTGTTCTTTTAAGAACGCCATAACTTGTTGTAAAGTATCGCGCTTCTTGTCAGTGACTCGGATTTTATCGCCCTGAATAGAAGATTGCACTTTGATACCACTTTCTTTAATGGCTTTATTAATTTTTTTTGCTGTATCAGAGTCAAGACCGTCTTTAAGTTTAATCACTTGAATGACATTTTTGCCAGATGCTGTCATTTTTTGCGGATCTAGTGCTTGAACGTCGACCTTGCGTTTATAAAAATGATTTTCCAGCATGTTGTAAACTTGCTCACATTGGAAGTCACTTTCAGTCGAGATCTTAATTTCTTTATTTTTTTCGTTTAATTCGATCGAAACGTCTTGACCACGGAAGTCGAAACGCGTTCCGATTTCCTTTTGTGTGTTTTGAACTGCATGATTTACTTCAAAAATCTCTAATTCTGAAACAATATCGAAAGATGGCATAGTTTAGACCTTTACAAATAGAAAGAATATCTGAGATGCTAGGGATGTTTTCTTCATTTGCCAAGTGTTGTTTACATCAAAGGAGTGCGCAATGATCCGTAAACAAGAAATTACAACATTTGAGTTCCCAGCTGACGCGATTATCTGGGATGTACGTGATACAAGTGCTTATGCTGAAGCACATGTGAAAGGAGCGGTGAACCAACCGATTTCCACACTTTCAGCAGATAGCCTGACTCAAGTTGCAGCGGATCAACCGATTTACATTTTATGTGGCGGCGGAAGTAAAGCACCACGTGCTGCAGAACTATTAGAGGGCTTTGATAGTTCACGTGAATATGTGGTCTTAATGGGTGGTACTCGTGCTGCTCGTGAGGCAGGATTACCTTTAGAGCAAGGTTAATCATGGTTGAAAAAAAGCGCCTTATGGCGCTTTTTTAGTTTCAATAAATCATGATGATTGAGTTTTAGTCTGAAAATATGGCTTCTTTATTCTTACTTTCTTTCTAAATCGATGAACATTGAGTTTATTGAGTAAAGTTTCAGATACAGGGCATGCTGTTTTTAAGATTTGAGCCACTAGAATTTCAGCACACAAAGGAGCAAATAAAAAGCCTTTAGAGCCCAAACCTGAGAGTGTATAAATTTCAGTATCAGATTCAACCTGACCTAAAAGCGGAAAATAATCCTGACTTTGTGCACGAACAGAAGCTCTACCATGCCAAGAATGATGGTCAGGAAATTGTGCAGCAATATCTGGTGCGAAATCTGCAAGTAACCTGTAGTTATGTTCATGATCTTCATCAAGAACATCTTGATCATCTCGATTAGGGTAAAAAGAAGCACCTAAAATGATTTGTTGATCATTTAAAGGCATACAGTAGCCACCATAGCTATATGCTTCATGTTTCTTGAACTGTGTGGATGAAACATGGTTAAACCAGCTAACTTGACCACGTATTGGTTTTAAAATCGGGAAATCATCAAAAAGATTCATACTTTCACGGGCACAACAAATAATCACATGGTCAAATTGATATTGTTGTCCAACATGATCTGTTATACCGACTTGATGATTGGCAAGTAGATCCCACGATTTGATTGTCGCTTGCTGAAATTCGATCAGTTCATTCGATAATATTTCTTTAGCCAAATCATGTGGTCTGATTGTTCCAGCCTGTTTCAAGGTGAGGAATGCTTGGTTGAACAGGCTGTTTTCAGCAGCACAATTTGCTTCGAGTATGTTTTCTGGATATTGATTTGCAAGATCGAGAAGTTCATCAGCGTGTTTAAGAGGGATTTGATGGACTTGCGCGGCGTCAAAGGCTTCAAATTTTGAATAATGGTTCATTGCATGTTGCCATGCTAATGTCATTAAGTGATCGGCACTTTGTTCAATTGGACAGAGCTTGGGATTCAATAAAGCCAGAGGATTTCCTGACGCGCCACTTAATGGCTCATGGCGGTCAAATAGGCTGACGCGGTGACCTCTTAATGCAAAGGCATAGGCACAACTTAAACCCGCAATTCCAGCGCCTACAATGCCTATACGGCGTTGAGAACTTGAGTGTGGTTTGTATTGGTAATCTTCGGGAGAGAGCTCACTTTTTTCAGCCTCTTCGTCTAAAGGCAGTAAAACTCCCTTTAGCATTTCACGTTTGTGTCCGAACCCTTTTGGGCGTGTAATTTTCACGCCGTGTTTTTTTAATCCTCTTTTGAGGATGCCAGCAACACTGAAAGAGGCAAAAGTAGTTCCAATATCTGATAGTCGAATAATTTGCTTCAGAACTTGATCTTCCCACATATCTGGATTACAGGCAGGAGCAAATCCATCTAAAAACCATGCATTGACAGTGCTAGTTTTGGCAATGACTGGAAAAACATCATGTGCATCACCTAACCAAATATCAATACTAAAACGCTCATCTGGAAAATGAAGGCGGTGGCATCCTGCAATCGGCAGTGGATATTGGGCAATGAGTTGATCTGATAAATGTTTCAGTTCAGGCCAAGCATTTAAAGCTCGGATCAGATCAGCCTTGCTCAATGGAAATTTTTCCACCGTAATGACATGCAGTTGACTATGATTATTTGGACG
Organism: Acinetobacter sp. 24-47-67; assembly: GCF_056779735.1. NCBI lineage: Bacteria > Pseudomonadati > Pseudomonadota > Gammaproteobacteria > Moraxellales > Moraxellaceae > Acinetobacter > Acinetobacter sp. 24-47-67. The sequence continues at coordinate 10,906 of NZ_JBWYIK010000018.1, read as the reverse complement.
AATTGATTGCCAAAGTTGCCAAAGGGTGAGGATATTTAAACCCGTGCCGAAGCCAGTTTCTCCGACTGTGAAATGTTCAAATGGTTTTAAGTCCGATAGGCGTTCATGTAGATCATTACCATTGATAAAGACATGACGCGTTTCAAGAAGGCCATTGGCTTTTGAAAAATAAACATCACCGAAAATTTTAGAAACTGGAATATCGATTCCATCAACGAGTTGCCAATCGAGATCAGCAGTTTGAATGGCCTGAGTCAAAATTTGAAACCTTTGAAAAGCGTGTCAGTGGTTTACCACTGACGACGTCGTTTTGTATAGATGTAACTGGCAATAATAAAGCCGACAAAAATACCGACAGCCATTGTTGCTGCACCGTACAAAAACATTTGAGCACTACGTTCACTTTGAAGCACCTGAATTTGTACACCTAAATTATCATTTTTTAGTTGTAATTCTTGATTCTGTGCTAAAGCTTCTAGGTTTGCTTTTTCAAGCTGTTGGAGACGTGTTGCTTGGTCTTTGACTAAAGCCTTTACTTTTGCTTCTTGAAGCGCTTTATTTCGTGCAATTTGTTCAGCTGTAAGTGGCTTTGCAGGCGTAGCTGTTGCAGGCTGAGACTGTGCAGTTGGATTCGCTGGTGCAACAGTAGTTGCTGCGGGTTCAGCCCAAGCTGAAGATACCAATGCAGAACTGATGAAAAGAGCAGAGCGTGTCAAATTCATCATCTTATTCATGTGGTAATGCTTTATTAAAAGGTTTTACGTCAATGCTGGCATAAATGCCTTCTTTTAAAAAAGGCTCATCTGCTAACCATTCATCTAACGCTTCACGGCTTTCAAAATCTAAAATAAGGGTGCTGCCATAAAATCCAGCTTGTGGATTATTACGATCTTTTGGCATCGCGCCAGCGACGATTACGCGACCTTCCTCAGCCAGTTTTTCAAGGCGTGCAAGGTGTTGTGGGCGTGTTGCTAAGCGTTTTTCAACAGTACCTTCTTGGTCGGTACACGTCACTACAAATAAGGGCATGGCGAAATCTCTATATCTTCTTTCAACACGATTATTCTTCTGCAGATTTAAAGTGTTTTCGTAAAATGATGAATTGAATAATGATAAATGAAAACATCACAATCATGTCACCAAAAGCAGTAAATTCACCCCAATATTTTCCATCCATGAACACGAAAGCAAAGAAAATATGCAATGATGCCATACCAACAAACATCGCGGCCCAAGCATAGTTTAAATTTTTCCATCCCTGCGGTGTTAAATTTAAAATAGGACCAAATAAGCGTTGAATGAGAGGTTTGCGGTCTTTACCAAAATAAGGTGAAATTATGAAAGCACCAGCAAATACAAAATTCAAGATCGCTGCTTTGAGACGAATATAAAAATCATCGCTCAACATGAGAGTAATACCACCAAAAATCACCGTCATAAATAAAACAATCCATTGTTGTTTATCAAGATGAAATTTTTGGCGGACAAATAATGCGCCGTAGACCACGAGCATAGAAATGATTAAGCCCGTTGTAGCAACGAGAATATGGTTATTGTCTACGCCACCTGCAGAGCCGATCCATTGCAGTAAAGGGTGATTGTTATCTTTGGGATCGACAGTTTTGTAAAGCCAAAAGAAAATTATGAGTGGCACAAAGTCTAAAAGTGCTTTCATGTTAAAGTATCTATGCAGTTCAGGTGGATGGGTTAGTATAAAAGATGCAAGGCGTAGATTTACACACACATAGTAATATTTCTGATGGAACTTTGTCGCCAGAGTTACTGGTTCAAGCTGCGCTCGAAAAAGGGATACATACCCTTGCACTGACTGACCACGATAGCATGGATGGTTTGGTTTTGGCTGAAAAAGTTGCAAAAAATCAACCAATTCAAATTATTTCAGGTGTGGAAATTTCAAGTCAGTGGTCTAGACCTTCGACCAAAAAAAGTTATGGTGTGCATGTGGTCGCACTGAATATGCAATCACCTGATCCTTTGCATAAGCTACTAGAACAACAAAAGATAATTCGAGCTGAGCGAGCTCAACTGATCTGTGAATTGTTGAAGCCTCTTATTGGAGAGGATATTTACGCGGATGTGGTTGCGAAGGTCGAGGGTATACCTGATCGTGTGACACGAACCCATATTGCGAAGACGCTGGTCGAGAAGGGTCATGTTTCACGTCCGCAACAAGCTTTTGACAAATATATCAAAGAAGGTAAAAAAGCTTATGTTCAGTTTGAAGGACTTGGTCTGGAGGAAACGATACGTGTAATTCATGAGGCTCAAGGGTTTGCTGTTTTGGCACATCCTACCCGTTATGATTTATCTGCGACGAACATTCGTTATTTAATTGAAATATTTGCACGTTACGGAGGCGACGCAGTTGAGTTGCCACCTGCGATTGAGCCTACCTCGACGCGACAAATGGTAGACCGAATGATTGCCGAATTTGGGCTTAAAGTATCAGTTGGAAGTGATTTTCATGGAGATAATATGCCATGGATAAAATTGGGGAATATCCCTCAAGTGAAAGAGGGGCAGGTTGGCATATGGGAAAGTTTTATTGTATAGAAATTCTCTTATAACAACGGATAAGAGAATTTTAGACGTTGATAAGACATTAAGCTGTCATGAATCAAAGTAAGTTGTGATCTTGGGCTTGGATCGGTGGAGGAGTTGGTTTTCCTAAAGTCCCGAGTAGTTCAATCTCGATTGTACGAACCATGGCATCGAGTGGAAGATCATTACTTTGCGTACCAAAAGGCTCTTCTATTTCAGAGCTGAGCGCATCAAGCCCCAAAAACGTATATGCTAAAATACCGACTAAAAGTGGCGTTGCCAAACCGAGCACCGAGCCTAAACTAAATGGAAGCATAAAACAGAAAAAATAAACAGTGCGGTTTAAGAGTACTGAATAAGCATAAGGTAAAGGAGTCGTAGCAATACGATCACAGCCTGTTTGAACCAAACTTAACTCAGTTACATGTTGGTTCATTTGTGTATAAATAATGTCTGAAATTTCGCCTTCTTTCAGTGACTGCATCAACTCCCATTGAATCAAACTTAATGTGTATTGTGGTGCATTGGCTTGCTGGTAAAGTTGAGTTAAAGCTTGTGGGCTCATGCCACTGGTTTGATGCAAAGCATCGGGACTGACTGTTTGATGACGAAGACGGTCACGCAGTACGTTAGCAAAAACAATCATATGCTGAATTACACGTTCACGACGACCCTGCGGCAAGATCCGGCAGTCTCGATCGAAATGTCGAGCATTGGCGATTAAGCTTCCCCATAATTTACGCGCTTCCCACCAACGGTCATAACACGCTGAATTTTTGAAACCTAAAAAAATCGACAATACCACCCCGATCAGTGTAAACCCAACCAAAGGAATTTCGGGGAATCTATAGAGATTTATATATTCAATTCCCCCCACGATTGCTGAAATCAGCATAACGATTCCAAGTGGAGGTAATACCTTCGGTAAGATGGTTCCACGCCATGAAAATAATAGTTTTAGCGTATCGGTTTGATCACGAACAATCATGTAAATCAATCTTTCATTTTTCTATGATCTTCACTAGTTCAGCGAGTATTGTCAATGATAAAAAATGGAAACTTCGAGCAATTTTATTCTGTAATTTATAGACTTATTCTCGGATCAGTTGGTGCTCCATAAAAGAGTAGCTGCCTTCGGTGGAAATGATGACATGATCGAGTAATTTAACCTCAATTAAATTACAAGCTCTACTTAAAGATTTCGTCAAATTGATATCGTCAATTGAGGGCTGAGGAATTCCTAAAGGATGGTTATGTGCAATAATCACAGCACTCGCCTGAGTGTGGATGATATGTCGAATAAACTGATTAATTGAAACTGCACAGTGGTTAGTAGAACCAAAGAATAATTTTTTAAAATTAATTTTTCTGAGCCTTGCATCTAAACAGAGTACCGCGAAAATCTCTTGAGATTCGCCAATAAGTTCATAGCGAAGATAATCTTGAATTAAATCAGAGCGACTTAAATCAATTTGTTGGTTCAATTGATGTTGCAAGTAACGCCGTCCAAGCTCTTTGACAGCCATCAATTGAGAGTATTTAGTATCTCCCATGCCATGGAACATGCGAATTTCGTCTATCGATGCATCAAACACTGCATTTAAGCTTCCAAAATGTTGCAACATCAATCTTGCTAATTCGACCGCAGAATGTTGTTGAGATCCTGATCTTAAAAAGATGGCGAGGAGTTCTGCATCAGAGAGGCTATGAGCACCTTGGCGGAGTAATCTTTCTCTCGGTCGTTCTTGTTCGGGCCATTGTTTGATCGAATTATTCATTATTATTCACTGTTTTAAATTATTTTAACTTTTGAATATTCACCAAGGTATATCTTGGGTGGCAGAATATTTAATGCTATTGTGAGCGCCACTGCAATAAAAAGGTGACGTGATCTTGAGTTTTGATCTTAGTGTGTTCTCCAATAAAAATATTATTCTTGCTGTTACAGGTGGTATCGCTGCTTATAAAAGTGCCATCTTAGTACGCCGACTTAAAGATTACGGATTTAATGTCCGAGTTGTAATGACTCAAGGTGCCCAAGCTTTTATTACGCCGCTTACCTTTCAAGCATTGTCGGGTAATCCAGTGCATACTGAACTTCTAGATACAGAAGCTGAAGCTGGAATGGGGCATATCGAATTAGCACGATGGGCGGATTTGGTGCTTGTCGCTCCTGCTAGTTGTGACAGTATTGCTAAATTTGCTTGTGGATTAGCGGATGATTTACTCAGTACACTCTATTTGGCAACAAAAGCACCTGTTTGGATCGCACCAGCCATGAATCAACAAATGTGGGCGGCTAAAGCAACACAGCGCAATTTGAGTACTTTGGTCGATGATGGTGTGCATGTCATTATGCCTGAGGCGGGTTCTCAAGCGTGTGGCGATGTTGGATTAGGACGTATGCCTGAGCCTGAAGATTTAGCTGAACAGGTACGAGAATATTTCCATAAAGCGCAGCGTGCAATTGCAGAAAAATTTGGCTTGCTGGCGGGTAAAAAAGTGACGATTACCGCAGGTCCAACTCGAGAGGCAATTGATCCAGTGCGTTATATTTCAAACCACAGCACTGGAAAAATGGGGTTTGCTATTGCTGCCGCATGTTATTCAGCAGGTGCTGAGGTGACACTGATCGCGGGTCCTGTCAGTTTAGATACACCGAATGGAGTCAAGCGTTTAAATGTGTCTTCAGCGAGACAGATGCTTGACTTAAGTATGAATCAGTTGGAAACGGGATGTGATGTATTTATTGCGACAGCTGCCGTAGCGGATTATCGTGTTGCAGAAGTTGCGGAACATAAAATCAAAAAAGCTGGTGATGAGTTAGCTGTCTCTCTTGTTAAAAATCCTGATATCGTGGCGACGATAGCTTTGCAAGACAAACGTCCATTTATGGTCGGTTTTGCAGCTGAAACGCGTAATGTTGAAGAATATGCCGCAGGTAAGTTGGTGGCTAAAAAACTAGATATGATTGCATGCAATGATGTTTCAAGAGCGGATATTGGTTTTGCTTCAGATGAAAATGCGATGACCGTATTTTTTGCTGAACAATATGAAATGGAAAAACGTGATCTTGAAAAAGCTTCAAAGCAAGAAATTGCACAGCAATTAGTTGAAGCTATCCATGATGCATTACATCAAGAAAAACGACCTGTTTAAATGTAGGATATAAAAAAGACCGCAAATGCGGTCTTTTTTATAAGGGGGAAGTTAATCGGATGATTAAGCTTGACCTTCAGCAGCGGCTGCTTGAGCACGTTGCATGTTTGCCTCAAATTCAGCATCGAAGTTAATCGGTGTAAGAAGTAATTGAGGGAAGCTACCTTTAGTTACAAGATCATTCACCGCTTCACGAAGGAATGGGAACAAAATATTAGGGCAATAAGCACCAAGAATGTACGGAAGACGTTCATCTTCAACGCCATCAATCAAGAAAATACCTGATTGTGTTACGTCTACGATAAATGCAGTTTCACCTGCATTCGCAGCTTGTACAACCACTTTTAAAGAAACTTCAAAATGAGTTGGATCTACTTTTTCAGCTGATGAAGAAAGATTGATGTTTAACTCAGGTTGCCATTCTTTTGTAAAAACCGCAGCACCAGGAACTTCAAAAGAAATGTCTTTTGTATAAATACGTTCTAATGCTAATTGTGGTTGAACTTGTTGTTCTTCACTCATTCTTAATTCCTTAGATTTAGTGATTATGCCAATAATTCGTCTAGTTTACCTTCACGCTCTAAAGCATAAAGTTGGTCGAAACCACCGATGAATTGATCTTTAATGAAAATTTGTGGCACTGTGCGGTGGTTGGTTTTTTGCATTAACTCAACACGAACCTCAGGTGCTTCTTTTGATAAATTAATTTCTTTGTACTCAATGCCTTTACGTTCAAGGAGTTGCTTTGCACGTACGCAATAAGGACACATCGTTGTTGAATATACAGTCACTTGAGCTGTCATTTTACAAACTCCTTAAGCTTTTTTGCTTTTTACTAAAGGTAAGCCTTGAGCTTTCCAGTTACTAATGCCACCGTCTAAACGATAACTATCTGTATGACCGACTTGTTGTAAAGCAGTGCCTGCAACTTGGCCTAAATTACAAATGAATACCAATGGACGGTCCGCAGCTTTTAATTCTTCAACATTTGCAGCAATTTGACTATATGGAATATTTCGACTACCGCTAATATGACCTTCACGGAAATCTTTAGCATCGCGCAAATCAATCAGCATCGCATTTTTAGCTTTCACTAAAATTCCGAGCGATTGTGGCGAAATTTTACGACCACTACGTTGTCCTTCAAAAACGAAAAACAAAACAATAAGGGCCCCTAAAATTGCAAATAAAAAGGGGTGATTCCCCATAAATTCGAACCAACGTTCCACAAATCACCTAATGACTAATTAAAAACTGCGTTGAGTATAACGTATATATATGGTGATCAAAATCACCGCTTCAAGGGTGCACTTAAAGAAAACTAATTTTTTTGTTGCGCCTCAGTAATCTCATCAATTAGACGTAAATAACTTTCTAAACGTCTTTGTAAAATATCACCATTTTTGACACCTTCTTTAAGCGCACATTGCTTTTCGTGCGTATGGGTGCAATTGCGATACTGACAATGTCCTAAGAGCGCAGAAATTTCAGGAAAGCCACCATCGATTTTCTCGTGATCTAAATGCCATAAGCCAAATTCACGAATACCTGGGGAATCGATTAAAGCACCATTTTCACCAAAACGAATTAAACGTGTTGAGGTCGTGGTATGTTGACCGAGTGCGGAGTTTTCTGAAATGACATTGGTTTTTTGATCAGCATCAGGAATGATGGCATTAATAAGTGTACTTTTCCCAACACCTGATTGACCTACAAATGCAACAGTTTGGTTGTCAATACGTTTAATCAACTCATCTAAATTACCATTAGATTGGGTCAGGATGAAGTCATAACCAAGTTGACGATATTCTTCTGCTAACAGCAAAATTGGATCATTTTCTTTCAGTAAATCACATTTGTTCAATACTAATAAAGCTGGAATATTGGCATCTTCACATGCAACCAAATAACGATCAATTAGGGTTGGTGCAGGTTCTGGTAACGGTGCAATCACGATGACGATCAGGCTGATATTTGCAGCTACTGGTTTTACTTTGTGATAACGATCTGGGCGAGTCAACAAGGATTGCCGCGGTTGAATCGCTGTGATAATACCTAAGCCAGTATTTGGATCTGCTTGCCATTTTACGCGATCACCTGTAACCAATAATTCTAAATTGGTACGGGTATGACAACGCCAAACGCTATTCAGCTCAATAGGTTTCCAAAAAGGTTCTGGCTCACCTTCTTTGGTATCTGGTTTTATTGGATGTTGATCAGGCAAGGAGAGGGCTTGTACTTCGAGTTGTCGACCATAGTGTTGGACGACTAAGCCTTCTAAGTCGTGAGACGTGTCGATTTCTTCTTGACGTGTTTGATGTTGTTTCTGAATACGACGTTGTTGTTGCTCTGTTAAACGACGCTTACGAATTAAAGCCATTCACAACCTAAAAAACCTTGAAATTTAGATGGCAAAAATAGCATGATGAGCCATGGATTTACAGCCAAGATCGGAATAATTTGCTACTATCCATCTTTAATTTAGCCCAATAAGATTGCACTTTATGAGCAGCACCCCAGATACCCGCTTAATTTGGATCGACCTTGAAATGACAGGGTTAGATACAGACAATGATCAAATTATTGAAATTGCAACGATTATTACAGATGATCATTTAAATATTCTTGCTGAAGGTCCAGTGTTAGCTGTACATCAGTCAGATATTATTTTAAATGCGATGGATGAATGGAATACACGTCAGCACGGGCAATCTGGACTTATTGAACGCGTACGCCGTAGTAAGTTAACTGCGCAAGATGCTGAGCAACAAACACTTGAATTCTTAAAAAAATGGGTCAATCCAAAATCATCTCCAATGTGTGGAAACTCAATTTGCCAAGATCGCCGTTTCTTACATCGTTTAATGCCAGAGCTTGAGCAGTTCTTCCATTACCGTAATTTGGATGTGTCTTCTGTTAAAGAGTTAGCAAAACGCTGGCGCCCAGAAATTATGAGTGGTTTAAAGAAAAATGCTTCTCATCTTGCGATGGATGATATTCGTGACTCAATTGCTGAATTGAAGTATTACCGTCAATATTTTTTCATCTCAAATAATTAAAAAGTTCTGTTGAAATTTTAGAAAAGGGGCTAAGGCCTCTTTTTTATAGATTTTATAAATGATCGAAAGAACAAAGTATTAATTAAAATGTTTAAAAGTTGATAGCAAAAAATAAACTGACTTTTATGCTGATAGATCTCAGAATAGTGAAAATTTAAGAATGATAACAGAGACTAAGTTATGCAAAGTAGTAATCCGATTTTAACCCGTGTAGAGACTGTATCCAATTATCAACACCCCATGACCATTCAAGGCGCGATTCAGAAATCAGTTGTATTAACTGTGATTTCTGCAGCGGTGGGTATCGCGCTGTTTATTTATAGCTTTATGACTTTAAATGTCTCACTCGCTTATGCCAGTGCGATGGTGGGGGCGATTGGTGGATTCATTCTGGCACTCATTACTACTTTTAAGCCGAATACTGCTCGAACTCTGGCTATTCCATATGCTTTATTTCAAGGTGCATTTTTAGGGGGGATTTCAGTCATATTTCAACTGAAATATCCTGGTGTTCCTTTAAAGGCTTTGCTTGCAACATTTGTCACGACTTTGGTGGTGTTCGCGCTTTATCGTTTCCAAATTATTCGTGCGACTGAGAAATTTAAAGCGGTTGTGTTGTCAGCCACCATTGCGATTGCGATTGTATTTGTTCTCCAATTTATTATGAGTTTAGCTTTTGGTTCGAGCATTCCATATATATTTGATAATAATTGGCTAGGTTTAGGATTTGCAGCTTTTGTGGCCATTATTGCATCATTAAATCTAATTTTAGATTTCGACCTGATTGAAAATGCCGCAGCTCAATATGCGCCTAAAGCGATGGAATGGTTATGTGGTATTGCCTTGTTAGCCACTTTAGTTTGGATGTATTTCTCTTTCTTGCGTTTAATTGGTCTACTGTCTAGTAATGACTAATGTAGTTCAGCTAAGGCGTGTAAAAAGATCAGACTGATGTCTGATCTTTTTTTAGCGTCTAATTCGGTTTAACAATTTTTTGAAAAAAGATGCATTATGCAATTTCGTAAATGCTCTAGACTTGGCATCATGCATAAAAATTAATTTGAGTGAGAGTCACATGGCACAAGGACTATTAGCAGGTAAACGTTTTTTAATCGCGGGTGTTGCGAGTAAATTGTCGATTGCATTCGGTGTTGCAGAAGCTCTACACCGTGAAGGTGCAGAATTGGCATTTACCTATCCTAATGAAAAAATGAAGAAGCGTGTTGATGACTTTGCTGAACAGTTTGGTTCAAAACTAGTTTTTCCATGTGATGTTGCTGTTGATGCTGAAATCGAACAAGCATTTGCTGAATTAGCAAAACATTGGGATGGTTTGGATGGCGTAGTGCATTCAATTGGTTTTGCACCAGCACATACTTTAGATGGTGATTTTACTGAAGTTACTGATCGTGAAGGTTTTAAAATCGCACATGACATCAGTGCCTATAGCTTTATTGCCATGGCTCGTGCGGCAAAACCACTTTTAACTGCTCGTCAGGGCTGTTTGCTCACACTCACTTACCAAGGTTCAGAGCGTGTGATGCCAAACTATAATGTTATGGGATTGGCGAAAGCATCTTTAGAGGCTGGTGTTCGTTACTTGGCTTCAAGTTTGGGTGCTGAAGGAATTCGTGTCAATGCGATTTCAGCTGGTCCAATTCGTACGCTTGCGGCTTCAGGTATCAAGTCTTTCCGTAAGATGCTTGATCTGAATGAAAAGGTTGCACCTTTAAAGCGTAATGTTACGATTGAAGATGTAGGTAATGCGGCATTATTCTTATGTTCACCATGGGCGAATGGTATTACTGGCGAAATTTTATATGTAGATGCTGGTTACAATACGGTGGGTATGAGTGCAGATTTAATGCTAACAGAATAAATCTCATCTTAATAAGAAATAAAAATCGGCAATTTATTGCCGATTTTTTTTACATTTTTTAAAGTTCATTTATGTAACCAAGACTAGGTAAATCGTATTTTTTTTGATTAAATATTAAGAAATTCTTTAGCCTTATTAAATTATAAAAGACAGATAATAACCATGCTTGCCAACATCTTTTCGGCATTGGAACAGCTCGGCCTAACCGCCCAAAACAGAGCCCTCCACATCCAATTCAGTCATTCAC
>NZ_JBWYIK010000017.1:0-22087 GCF_056779735.1 Acinetobacter sp. 24-47-67 | reverse complement strand
ATCCCTTTATCCAAAGCAACCCAGCAGTGATTGAAAAACTTTCAAACGACTTAGGAGCTGGCAGCCCTGAAGGTTATGCAAGCTGCTGTGAAGCTTTGGCTAAGGCGGATGCGCGTGAACAACTCAAACAGATTTCGATTCCTGTATTGATTATTACAGGTCAACAAGACCCTGTGACCACTGTGGTAGATGGTCAGTTTATGCAAGCAGCGATTGCGGGTAGTCAACTTGTTGAGATTAATGCTTCGCACATTTCTAATGTTGAACAACCACAGGCGTTTAACCAGGCTGTGGCTGAATTTATTCAGGCTTAAGTTCAGAACAACTTAAACCTGAACTCAGGAAACATCACTTGTCACGGGTGACTCATCTTGACGCTTTGCCAGATTGCTCCACCAGTCTGGCTTTTTTTTCACAGTAATTGGACCATGAACAACGACAATTAAATATCAGTCTCGTGATTCCTTAAAACGGCGATAGTTATGTCATAAGTGATTGAAACGATGTCACTCATCATTCTCAAAGATTCAGATGATTCTTCTAATTTTATCTTAAATCAATTGTTTAAGTAAATTTTTAAAGTGTTGGTTTAGAAGCTAAAATCCGCTTAATTGTGCCTATATCATAGTTTCTATTACCCAATTATGATCAACAACGATTAGTCGTTAGTATTTAAATTAAAAACCCATCACCTAGATGATGGGTTAATTGTTGATGTCTAAAGATTTAGATTAATACGCCCACTGGATGAGCAATCGAAATAGACCAGCAATCAATAATAGACTTAAAAAACCACCGAGCCATAAAACAATAAACCACCCTGCTTGATTCAGTTTCATTATCATTCTCCTCAGTGATAACCTTCGTCACCAACACGGACCTTGTCTCTAAATACCCAATAAGATAAAGCGGTATAAAACAATATAATTGGGATTAGAATGAGTGCACCAATGAGAGCAAATAATTGACTACTTTGAGGTGCAGCAGCTTGCCAAATCGTTACACTTGGCGGAATGATATTAGGCCATAAACTAATTAAGAAGCCCGTATACGCAAGAAATACCAAAGCCAATGTATAGATGAAAGGCGCAAACTCCTGACGACGTTTACAAGCTCTAAGCGCAAGGAAAGTAAAAATCAATACCAGTATTGGTACGGGGCTGAAATACCACATTTGTGGTTGGCTAAACCAACGCTGTGCAATATCGTCATGTACAAGGGGGGTATAAATACTGACAGCGCCAAATATTAGAAATAACGCGATCATAAGCTTCGGCATCAGACGGTACATATGATCTTGTACACGCTCATCCGTTTTAAAAATTAACCATCCACAACCGAGTGTCGCGTATAACACAACAACGCCTAAACCTGTAAAGAGTGAAAATGGAGTGAGCCAATCCAGACCACCACCCGTGAACACACCATTGGTCGTCTGAATTCCTTGAATATAAGCGCCTAAAATCACACCTTGTAAAAATGAAGCTAAAATTGAACCCCAAATAAATGCTTGGTCCCAAAGTGCCTTAGTCCGATTAGCCTTAAAACGAAACTCAAAAGCGACTCCACGAAATATAAGCGCGATCACCATTAAGGTGATGGGCATATATAATGCGGACAATACAGTCGAATAGACCAGTGGAAAAGCGGCAAATAAACCAGCTCCACCAAGTACCATCCAAGTCTCATTGCCATCCCATACGGGTGCTACAGTATTCATCATGACATCACGCTCTTGGCGATCTTTCACAAATGGAAATAAAATACCAATTCCCAAATCAAAACCATCAAGAACGACATAAATCAACACACCTAGTGCGATGATCACAATCCAAATCAATGATAAATCAATCATTTCAAATTCTCCCGATCATTCACCCTGTTTGATGCTTCAAGTTGTTGTTCATTATCAATGGTACTCATCGGGCGTTTAGACGCTCGGATCACTTCGCCATCTGAATGTGGTGTTGAATAAATAAATTCTGGTCCTTTTACCATCATTTTCAACATATAAAAGATACCGATACCAAATACGATGCAGTACACCACAACAAAAATAATTAGCGTAAGTCCAACCTGTTCCGCAGAGACAGGAGATAACGCATCTTTCGTACGCATTACGCCATAGATAATCCAAGGTTGACGTCCCACCTCTGTGGTAAACCAGCCTGCCAATAATGCAATAAAACCTGAAGGCCCCATCCACAAAGCAAACTTGTGCAACCATTTAGAATCATAGAATTTGCCTGTCTTACGTAGCCATAGACCAAATACAGCCAGTAAGATCATGAGCATGCCCATACCCACCATGATTCGGAAACTCCAAAAAACGATGGTTGAATTAGGTCGATCCTCAGGTGCGAATTCTTTTAAGCCTTTAACCTCACCATCAAGGGTATGTGTCATGATCAGGCTACCCAGATTTGGAATACCAATCGCATATTTAGTTTCTTCAGCTTCCATATCTGGAATACCAAATAGATACAACGGCATACCATGATCTTTATTGGTTTCCCAATGACCTTCGATTGCAGCTAATTTAGCAGGCTGATGTTCTAAGGTATTCAATCCATGTAAATCACCCACGAACATCTGTAGTGGAGCTAAAGCAAGGATCATCCACATTGCCATCGAGAATGACTTTTTAACTAACGCATCACGGCGTCCTTTGAGTAGATGCCATGCAGCAGTTGCGGCAACCAATAAGCCTGAAACCAAGAAAGCGGCCAGTGCCATATGCGCTAATCGATAAGGAAAGGATGGGTTAAAGACAATCGCGAACCAATCTTGAGGAACAATTATTCCATTTTCAAATGCAAAGCCTTGAGGTGTTTGCATCCAGCTGTTAGATGACAGAATCCAAAACATGGATATACATGTTCCTATTGCCACCATTAAGGTTGCAAAAAAATGCGTCTTTGGTCCAACTCGCCCCCAGCCAAACAACATGATACCGAGGAAACCAGCTTCTAAGAAAAACGCACTGAGCACTTCATACGTCAGCAATGGTCCAGTGACACTACCAGCAATACGTGAAAATTCACTCCAGTTGGTTCCAAACTGATAGCTCATCACCACGCCTGAAACGACACCCATACCAAATGAAAGTGCGAATATTTTTATCCAAAATTTAAACAGATCTCGATAAACAGGATCATTCGTTTTAAGCCAACGCCATTCGAGCACAGCCAAAAAACTTGCCAATCCAATCGAAATTGCTGGAAAGATAATGTGAAATGAAACAGTGAATGCAAATTGTATACGCGCCAATTCGAGCGCTGTTAGTCCTAGATCCATGAGGTCACCTTATCATTGAATTTTGTGGTGAATGTTGTTCTTCAATGAGTTTAAAACTACAGTCAGAATTACATTGTAGATGTCATGTATCATTCCGATAACACGCGATTTTAAATTCACTTTTTTGAGGATGAGTGAATACCGTCTGTTAGCTACAGACTGTTTAAAGATTTTTTTCATAAGATTGAACTCTAAATAAATTGATTAAGATCAAAATGATCCAAGGTTTAAATCAATTAGAGTCCAAAAGGTGGCGCTCGGCCTTGAGGCAGAAGATAGAGCTTCTGTAGAGAAAAATAGACGTGCCAAAAAGAATTGCGGTAGAAGCTCAACTTAACTTGTAAGCGATCAAAAATTTCTTTTACACCAAAATCAAATGGTAAGACGAGGTCTCCATACACAGTGCAATATTGGCATTGGTGAGTAATTTGATTATGGTCGTGATGATGTTCGTTTTCACTCAAATGGTGGACGAGATCGTGATAAGTCTCATGAACATGCTGATGGCGTTCTGGAGAAAGTAAATTATGCATAATAGACATGCATACCGGAGCGACATGAAATTTCTCCGGTAAGATCGGTTGTAAATAAACCGCTAGTTGTAATAACACCGTTGCAAATGCAATGATGAGTCCACTAGATCTTAGCAAAATTTCCTCTCAACTCTTTTCGATAAAGAGTGTTTAGAAACATAGAAAAAAAATCAAGTTAATAACCGACTAGGCTGATCAACTTTCATACTTAACTATACGCCTATTGAACTTGTTTTTAAAGCCTTTTTCAATTTTATACATAACATGTATTTATAATATCTATAAAAATTAAAGTAGCTAAATTTTATGATTTGAAAAAATTTAAAGGGATTTTCAAATAAGATACTCCATTGTGTTCAGTGGGCGGAAATTTGCCACCGTTCATATTGATTTGAATGGCTGGTAAAATGAGCTTTGGCATCCCCAATGTCGCGTCACGGCTATTGCGCATTTCCACAAAATCATTCTTTTTTGAATCAATTCGAATGTGTATATTAGATTCTTTTTGCGTTTTTATATCTGTTTGACACATATATTGATGTCGATTTTCTGGTAAATAATCGTGACATAGATATACACGCATATGATCAGGCAGTTGATAAAGCTTCTGAACTGAATCAAATAATTCTGCTGCACTGCCCCGTGGAAAATCACATCGTGCTGTACCATAGTCTGGCATAAATATAGTATCACCCACGAAAACTGCATCACCTATCACATAACTAAGACAAGCAGGTGTATGACCAGGCGTTGGAATGTTGTAGGCTTCAATTTCTCCAATTTTAAAACACTCATGATCTTTAAATAAATAATCGAATGGTTGCTGTGCGTTTATTGCCTTAATATCCAATTGATAAATTGAGCCAAATGTTTCTTGTACAATTCCAATATGATGACTCATGGCAATTTTGCCACCCAGCTTAGATTTTAAATATTGCGCAGCGGTCAAATGATCAGCATGCACATGTGTTTCTAAAATCCACTCAACCTTGTAATGCTGTTCATGTATGTATTGAATAATCTGGTCAGCATGTTCCGTCGTTGTTGTCGCAGAAGCAGCATCAAAATCTAAAACACTATCGATAATGGCACAACTTAATGTCACAGGATCAGCCACGACATAACTAAATGTATTGGTATTTTGATCAAAAAAATCTTTAATTAGCGGCTTGATTTGATCTTGAGTGGCGTCTTTCATCACTAGTTTCATAACTATGCCCCCATCCATTTACGGTGAATCAAAACTCCTATCAACATCGCAATCACAAAATAGAGTGATTGATAATGCCCTAAACCAATTAATGTTAATCCTGGTGCTGGACAGATGCCTGCGATGCCCCAGCCTATCCCAAACAAGCTAGCACCTATGATGAGCTTTTTATCAAGCTGATTGCTCTTTGGTAGATCAATAGTCTCATTGAATAGAGTTAAAGGTCTTTCACTTCTGGTTACGATCTGAAAGGGTATGAATGCCACGACAATGGCACCCATCATGACAAATGCCAAACTTGCATCCCACTCGCCAAATAAATCAAGAAAATTAAGAACTTTTTCAGGGTTCGACATTCCAGATAACATGAGCCCCACGGAAAAAAGTGAGCCAAACAAAAAAGCAAAAAGGTTTTTCATTTAGAATGCTCCTGTGACATGCCGAATTATATAAACCGTTATAAAGCCTGTCAGCATAAAACTTAGTGTTGCCACAATAGATCTTTTGGACAATCTACTTAAACCACAAATGCCATGCCCACTTGTACAGCCAGAACCTAAACGTGTTCCAAATCCAACTAAAATACCTGCCACGATCATCATGAATGGACTTGCTTCGAGTTCAATTTCAGGCTGAACCCAAATACCATAGATAAACGGTGTGATGATGAGACCCAGTAAAAACCACAATGCTGGTGTTTTGAAAACTGTATGCGGATTTAGTACTTGACCGATTAAACCACTAATCCCTGCTATTCGACCATTCACATATAAGTATCCAACCACAGATAAACCGAGTAGTGCTCCACCTAAAAAAGCAATCACAATATCATGCATAACAATTTACTTATTTACAATATATTTTTTTATATTATATAATTTTGAAAAATAATCAAGATGCTTTAACATACGCATCCTTCTGTTTCAAAGGAACATCTAATGCAATCTGATGTTGAATTCAATCAAATGGATTTTTCACAAGTTGATCAAGTCAGCGATCGACTTAAAGTCCTGTCGAATCCTGATCGCTTAAAGATACTTTGTATTTTAGTAGATGGTGAATTGAACGTTCAGGAAATTGAGAATCGAACTCAAATCTTTCAACCCACGCTTTCACAACAGTTAACCGTATTACGTAAAGCTGAAATGGTGGTGACTCGTCGTGAAGGTAAACAAATTTTTTATCAAGTGAGTGATCCTAAAGTCCTCACCATTATACAAACGCTTTATCGCTTATATTGCGATCCTACTTCATAATCTTGCAATTCTTTCAGTTGTGGATATGAGACTCAAATACGATCATATTCTCCATGCAAATGACCATGTATTAAATTTTAAAGTTTTGTATTCAAGAGTACTAAAGTCCAAAAAATTCTATTTTTCAAAAACGTCTTGCAAGTCTTTTGCCATTCCTTGCATAGACTTGAACTCTCCTTGTTGATTTTTCCATACCATAGCTGGCGTGGAAAAAAATCCATATTTATCCATGAGTGACTCGTTATAGTCGATTTTTTCATGTAAAGATTTTGATATATTTTGCGTAACAACTAATCGCTCTTTACCTTTCTTTTTATTGTAGTCATTAAATACTTTAGCAGGATCACTTGAGTTAAGTATGGTGACAATCTGCCCTCGACTTTCTTCTCGAATTACACCAACTTGTATATGTCGAAGTTGAACTTTTCCCGAGTTTACCCATGGTCGTGCAGCTTCCCAAAATTGATGGCAATATGGGCAGTTAGGATCTGAAAATACATAAACAACGCGTGCTGCTGTATTTTCACCATCTTGAATCCAAGTCGACTTTTCAATGCTCTTCCATACATCATCTAATACGGCGTCTTTGACATGTGTATTTAATGCTTCAATAGAAATATTTTCACCTTGAGCATTATATAAATCACCCATAATGTAATATTTCTGATCATTAGAAATAAAAACCGTGCCTGGATGTTGGTTCATATGCCCTGCCCATCCTGTCATACCTGCTGGTGCTGGAATTTCTTTTACAAACTCAAAGCCCTCTGCTGAAATCTGCTTTTTTAAATCCGCATAACTGACGCTACTTATTAAAAATACGCTAGACAACAATATTAATTTATTTATATCTTTCATAACCTTTAGCTCTACTCAGCTGTCATTTTAATTAAATATTCTTGCAATTTTGCAGCGCTTAACTCACCCATATGTCTATCCACCAATTTACCTTTTTCATCGTAAAACAATGTAGTTGGCAAGCCAAAACTATTGCTCTGCTTGGGCATTTCCCCATTTACATCAAGTCTGACATTTTTAAAGTTGAAGCTGTGGTTTTGTAAATAGTTTTGAACCGTTGTGATATCTTCACCTTGATTGAGCATCACAAAATGAATATTGGGATGAGCCTTTTGTGCTTGAAAAAGTATTGGCATCTCTCTATGACATGGCGGGCACCAACTCGCCCACAAATTAACGACTGTAGGCTGACCCAAAAAATCTGTGAAATACCCTTCATTCTTATTTTCACTATGATCAGTTGGGAGTATCTGAAAACTTAGATCAGGATAATAACTTTCAACCTTGTATTGAGTTTTTATCATTACACCAATCGCTACCCAAAATAAAAACACCCCAACTAAAATGATTTTCATTTTTGTTCGTAAGCTTCGATTGAGAATGATATAGCTTAGCCCACCGAAGAATAATCCACTCCATAAGCTAAATCCTTTATCTTGGATTTTGAGTATATCTAAAGGATTTTCAATATAAATCTCCCAATAGAACATAACAAAGATGACTCTAGCGGCAACTGCTCCAATAATGATGCTTGTCCACACTGAATCTTTACTGATTTTGACTTGGGTATCTGTCCATTTATAGTGATGACCTAAAACATTGATCAGGATAATGATGAACAGTATCCCACTGAATAGAATCAATAAAACCCATGGAAACATGAGTGATCCAAGTTGAATCCCATCAAATGAAATCATTACTGAACCATCCCGACAGATTGTTCCTGCAATCGATTTAATAACTGTGTTGCAGTAAAAGTGCCAGTCAAGCGCAGATCACGTATTTCATCATGTTGCGTATTTAAAAAAATAAATGTAGGCGGTCCTAAAATTTGCCATTTTTTTAACAGTTCATCTTGGCTTGGTTCAAAATGAGTGAGATCTAATTTAATTAAAACCAACTCATTGAGTTTGGCTTGAACATCTTCACGCGGAAGTACCTCTTTTTCTATCGGTTGACATGCAACACACCAATCTGCGTAAACATCAATTACTACGGCTTTACCTTGATTTGCTTTCAAAACATTTGAAAGCTGCGCGGCAGAGTTGACTTTATGCCATGTATGTAATGTTTTGGCCTGCGTTACAAGGGAGTGCGTATACCCTTGCTGCACATAATTCACTCCTAAAAACATCATGCCGAGACTGAGTAATATGATGATGCTTTTAACTACTATTTTTTCGACATAAGGTCTCATTTTCCAGAGTAAATATACAGCAAATCCAAGAAGTAAAAGACCCATCAGAATTTGATAAATACTGGTTGGAATAAGTGGCCGTACAAAATAAATGGCCACAAGCAACATCACGAAACCAAAACAGACCTTGAGTCGATCCATCCATACCCCAGGTTTAGGTAAAAAATGCGTCCCGAAAACTGCCGCAATAAAAAGCGGCAAACCAATCCCAATGCCCAAAACAAAAAGATAAGTCGCCCCTAATAAAGGTTGGTTCATCTGTGAGACAAATATCAATGCTCCAGCCAACGGAGCACTCATGCAGGGTCCAACTATCAGTGCAGAAATCATCCCCATGAGTCCTGCACCGATCAATGTTCCGCCTTTTTGTTTTTGTTGCCAAAGATCTAAGCGTTGTAATATTCCTTGAGGTAAAGAGATTTGAAATGCACCGAAAAGATTAAGGGCAAAAGTAATAAATAGGAGACTAAAAATACTAATGAAGATCGGACTTTGAAACCAACGCTGAAAACTATAGCCCAGTTGAGAAACAACGAATCCCATTAACGCATAAACGATAGCCATCCCTGTGACAAAAATAAAAGCTATTATCGCGGCACGATAACCTCTGTGATTTTGCACAAGAATGCCTGATAAAATCGGAATTAAGGGCAATGAACAAGGCAAGAATGCCAACAATATTCCAAGTCCTAAAAACACCAATAAATTAAGCCATACACTTTGTTGAGAGAGCAAATTTAAAAAAAATTGATCGTTGTTCCATACACTCGAAAAGCTGGCTGGCCTGTTCAGATTTGCTTTAGATAAATTTGCATCTAGCGTGGATTGATCCTCACTGATTAAATTATTTTCCCCAAATTCGGTTTTATCTAACTCAAGCGCAGTAGCGTTAAAATTTTTACGATCTGCGACTGTATTATTATCCTTTGAAATGAGTTGTGTTTCTGTTTTTGGTGAAGCATTTTCTTGTGCATCTCGAGTATTCACAACTCCATTAGATGCCGCTGAAATTTCTTTGAGATTTAAAACTTTCTTAGCTTGTGTAGTTTGCTGCGCTGGGAATAAACCTGTGCTGTCAGTTGTTATCGTTATTCTTTGAATCGGATAACATAAACCACTTTCAGCACATCCTTGCCATTGAATCTTAAATTCTTGATTTGGTTTGACTGGAATATTGCTGATTACATCCTGATAATGCACTTGGGTCATACCAAAGTTTGGATCATCTTTCTCTTTTGGGCGTGGTAGAGATAACTTTACAGGACCTTGAATGTCTGAAACTTTGATTTGATCATGATAGAGATAGTAACCATCTGCGATCTTCCATTTTAGTTCAGCTTGATGATGACTGACTGATACTGCCTCAAATTGAAATGCTTGATCTGGTGGTAAAAAATCTGCAAATGCAAAATTACTCACCAAAATACCAAGCAATAAACTACCTTTAAACCACTTATTCATATTGCTGTATCAGTTCCTGTCTAGTCGTTCAAAGTTCAACGAATGAATTAAGAAAGCGTGATAAAAACAAAAGCCGCTTCAACGCTCCTCGTCACCCGAGATCGCTCATACATTTGTACTGCCCTAACATGAACTTTATATCGCAAAAAATCTCATTATTCCGTTGGAATTCTTTAAATATTTCTGTTTATCACCTTGGCAAAGCATTTGTGATTAAGATTTTACTCGAACCAAGAAAGAAACCCTCATTTGATTCACCAAGTGCTCCACATCAAGATTAATCATTCTTTCAAAATACGATGCGATTGAATGACGAGTACTGAAAACTCAAGTTCAGGTTAAACATCTTTGAAATTGAACGAATTGATACTTATATTGACTGAAGACAAAATAAGTTTAGATGAATTTATTTTAAAGTGTTCTGTTGTATCGATTGGCTAAGATAAGCAGCATGCGCATATTAATGATGCTCAGACCTTGTCAAAAATCAAACAAGCCTTATAACACTGTGATCAAAAAAATTCGTGGTTTAAAAATCATATAATTAGCCCACCCAAATTTAATTAAAATACCCAACGATAATATGTGTGAATTAAATCACAAAATACACCAAATCAACATATAAGAAAAACTTCACAATATAAGAATTAATTTTTAATAACTTTGAATGAAATTCCAAAATATTTCGTTATGAGTTATTTATCAATATTCAACTAAAATAGTGAGAATTTATTCTCATATTAAATTAAATTCAAAAAAAGAATCACACTTAAATATTTAAAGAAAACAATAATAAAACATAAAATACTGATTTATATATACTATTAATTTTAATAAATATTAATCCAATCACAAATAATATAATAAAAATATAATAAAATACAAAATATATATAAATAAAATAATTTATCTAAATAACAAAATAACAAAATAACAAATAAAAAAAATATTATTGTGACTCAAATCTCATTATAACCACCATGATATTAATTCGTTCAAATTAATAATTAAAATAATGTTTGTTTAATTAATCTAAATATTGAACAATAATTAAACACGAAATCTAGCTATTAAAAATCAAGCTAGATCTCAAATAATATCCCATCATTAAGGTGTAATTATGAAATCCTTCGCGTTTGGTATTATAAGTTCAATTGCATTAATCTCGACTGGCTGTGTTTCAACCACATCATTAGGCACTGTAGCTTCCGAACGCAAACAACTCATGATTATTCCGGAATCAGCTTGGAATAAAATTTCAAACCGTAGCTATAATAAATTTGAAAAGAAAGCGAAAACTAAGTCTTTGTATCTTGAAGATCCACGATTAAATCAAATTTTAGCACGTTTAATCCCACATGCTAATCAATATTTACGTGAAGGTCGTCAACCAATTCAATGGCGAATTAACGGTGTGCTCAGCAGCAAACCGAATGCCCAATCCTTTCAAAGTGGGCAAATTGTAGTTAATTCGGCTGTATATATGTTTGAAAACTTATCTGATGACGAGTTAGCCACCCTAATTGCGCATGAAATGGCACACATTATCCGTAATCATAGTCGTGAAAAGGCTTCTCGTTTCGCAGCAATGAATTTGGGTCTAATGGGTGCAACCATGGGAACTGGGGCTGCCATCGGGCTTGCAAGTGGTTTATCTGGTAATCAAACCAATATGTCTCATCGCCGTCATCTAGAAGAAGAAGCTGATTTGATTGGTTTAGATTTGATGGTGAGAGCGGGATACAATCACAATGCAGCACTCTCATTTTGGGATAAATTCGAAGCTAATCTCAACAAACGTAAAATGAATAAAGATCAATCAACTTTGTTTGCAAGTCATCCGAGCAATGACCAACGTAAAGCATTCTTAACTGAACAAGTCATGCAGATCGAGATGTATCAAAAGGATGTCAACCTTACTGCATTACGATAATTTAGTATAAATAATAAAGCCCAACACAATGTTGGGCTTTCTCATTTATGGATCAACAAATAGATCAACCATCAATTCTTCATCTGATGGTTCCACTCGATATTTTTCGAAATCAGTTTCACCTTTCTCTCTTAATATCTCTTCATCGATCATCATACGACCCGTGATCGAACGTTTCTCACTCGTCAAGATTGCATACGCTGCATCAGCCATGATTGCCGGTGTCCGAGCCTTGCTAAATAACTCACGTCCACCGAGAGAAAACTCAATCGCTGCAGTTGCAATAATGGTTCTAGGCCACAAGGCATTAACACTTATCCCATAACGTTCGAATTCTTGATTCATTCCCATGGTCAACATACTCATACCATATTTACTGATGGTGTAAGGAGAATGAACCGCAAACCACGATTCTTTTAAATTTAAAGGTGGAGAGAGACTAAGAATGTGTGGATTTTGACTTTGTTTTAAATAAGGCAAGGCAGCTTGACTACAGACCATAACGGCGCGAGTATTCACTTGATACATGAGATCAAAACGATTTGGATCAAGCGTTTCAACCCCACTCAAATTAATCGCACCAGCATTATTAATGAGGACATCTATCCCACCAAAATGTTCAGCAGCCTGTTTCATTGCGGCTGCGACAGCATCTTGATCTCGTACATCAAGTTGGATCGCTAATGCTCTCCCACCAGCTGCTTCTATTTCTTTTGCAACAGAATGAATCGTACCACTGAGTTTCGAATGTTCAGTGCTCGTTTTTGCAGCAACCACAATATTTGCACCATCTTTTGCAGCTTTAAGTGCAATCTCACGACCGATACCTCTGCTTGCACCTGTAATGAACAGTGTTTTTCCTTGTAGTGACATAATCCCTCTGTGTTATTTTGTTTTTTGAGTTTTCAATGTACAAAAAAAAAGCACTTATGCAAAATTTCTTTATGAACCTCTAAGTCGTAGAAGCATACATTTTGCAATTACAAAATTAGAATTGTTTTGATAGCATGCTAAAAAATTTAAATAACATTCTGTTTTTATTAATTTTTAAAAAACCAACTATAGTTGCATTTTGTGCCAAAAATTCACCTTTGATTTTAAAACTTAATTTGTGTGAAATTTAAAAAGTGAAAATCGCGCTCATACGCCTATTATTATTCTGAGATAAAAAAAAGCCCAAGGAGGAGTACAATCTTTGGGCTTAGTAAACTGAATATTTACATTAAAATAATATACCTAATTGATATAAAATAGAAAGCACTAATTTATTTTTTTAATATTATTTTAAAAATATTTTTATAATCAACAATATAATTAGATTAAGAAGTATAATTTTCTAAGATTTAACTTTGTCTATCTCGTATCAACTGCGTTGATGCAATATTTTCGTAAATCGTTTGCTGCAATTGATCTCTGAATTCAATCAAATCCTGTTCTGTTTTGATATTTGAGATTGATTGTCGTGGTAAAAACTTGAAATAGAATGGGACTCTTTTAGGAATAATATTTTTGGGTATTGAAGGCAAGACATCACCTTGACGGAGTAATTTGCCAATTTTAGGTACAGCTAAAAGCTTTTTAAACCACTTTTTTTCAAGCAAATAATTGGCATCAAGTGCCAAATCGAATACTTCATCACCACCTACAGCTACAAAAGGTGCAATGTCGTAGTCAAATTCTTGAGCTAACTTTAAGAATCCGTAGCGCTCTTTCCATATGAGTTGATATTCTTCCCCTTTGCGCTTTACGACCTCACGTCCACCACCTGGAAACACTAGGATAGAGTATCCTTGTTGCATTGCATCTCTGGCGTATTCTCTTAGACCCTCAATTGCACCCATTTTATGAACCATATCTTTCCAATACGGTATTTTGAAATGAATGTGATCACCTAAACTCACAATTTTAATTTTGTGCTCTGTATATAGATAATCAATCAATATTGGCGTATCAAATACACCATAAATTGTATGATTACCCACATACATGGCAGGTTGATTAGCATTGAGATGTTCAACACCAAGAAAGGTCGGTTTAAAATAAAAACGTTGCAACAAACTACCATATCGGATCATTTTAGAATGGTGTTGGATTTGCAATGCTTTATTTTCCATTGAACATCTCTTTATCTAATTAAGCTACTCGCTTCTGAACCAGTATTGAACCAACAGAATAACCTGCGCCAAATGAACATAATACGCCGTATTCACCATCATTCACTTGATCTGCAGTTCGGTGTAACGCAATGATGACACCAGCTGAAGAAGTGTTTGCAAACTCGTCTAAAATGATTGGAACTAAGTCTGGATCTGCTTCAGCAGCAGCTTTACCCACAACCAGCTTTAAAATTAACTCGTTCATGCTGGCATTGGCTTGATGTAACCAGAAACGTTTAACATTCGTCGGTTCGATTTGGTTTTTCTCAAGTTGCTTTGTAATCATTTTCGCAACCAATGGGCATACTTCTTTAAACACTTTACGGCCATCTTGACGGAAGCGTTTATCATCCGCGTTGGTTGTTTCACTTGGATTCAAGAAACCAAAATTATTACGAATGTTATTAGAGAATTGCGTAAACAATTGCGTATCTAAAATTTCGAATCCAGTTTTAGAATCTGTATCTTCGATAATTGAAGCTGTCGCCACATCACCAAAAATGAAATGACAATCACGTGAACGATAATCTGTATGACCTGATGTGATTTCCACATTGACCAAGAGCACACGACGAGCGCCAGACTTAATCGCATCATAAGCTTGTTTTAAGCCAAATGTTGCAGCAGAACAAGCAACATTCATATCATAAGCATAACCTTGAATGCCTAATGCAGTTTGAATTTCAATAGCAACCGCAGGATATGCACGTTGCATATTTGAACAAGCCAATATTACAACATCAATGTCTTCAGCAGTTACACCGGCATTTTCCATTGCTTGTTTTGAAGCGATCACACCCCACTCAGCTTGAAGTGAAATTTCATCATCTGATCGTTCTGCTAAGTTTGGACGTAAACGATTAGGATCTAATACGCCTTCCTTCTCTACAACATAACGTGCTTTAACACCTGAAGCCTTCTCAATAAATTCTGCACTTGAACCACGGCGTGCTTCGATTTCGCCCGCAGCAATTTTTTCAGCATTCTCTTGATTAAACTTTTCTACATAAGCATTTAAACTTTCAACCAATTCTTCATTGGTGATGACATGTTCAGGATGGAATAAGCCAGTGCCTGTAATACGAATGCCCATGCAAAACTCCTTTTTTGAGTAACTCAATATTTCAAATTAAAGCTATATTAACTGATTCCGAGACGTTCCCATACTTTTTGAATACGGTTTGGCGAAATTGGCATCTTGGTTTTCATCGGTTGAGAGAATAATGAGATTCTCAGTTCTTCAACCATAAAATATAGCTCTTTCAATTTTTGATCATTTTTATATTTAAATAATTTATCCATCCAAGGATCGACTTGAGCAATCGCATCATCATCTCGTTTGAGATTATGAGGCAAACGATCAATCCTAATCAATAAAGCTTTAAGATAGCGTGGAAATTCAATCCACACATCTACAGATTTACTATAAGCAAAATCCGCTAGACTCATCAGATCAAGTTGATCTTCAATATCATCGATATTTTTACCAAATACATTGGCATCAATCATCATCAACTCGCGTCGAATTTGTTGCCATTGTACATAAATGTCATTAAAGGCAGCCAAGACCTTTTGACCATGCGTCAGGAAAGACTGCTTGACAGCCTGCAGAATTGTTTGGAAATCTTGCGCATCTACAGGCTCTTTTTCTAAAGCCATTTGCAATGTTGCGTAAACTAACATTTGTTCTAACTGAGCTTTATCACCCAAAGGGGAATAGGCTAATGCGAGTGGTTTAGAAATTTGTTTTTTAAGCTGTCGAATCAAATCACCTAGCTGCATATGAATCAGGCGAATAATACCAGCACGATGATGGCGTATTGCTTCGTGCTGATCATTAAACGTTTGAATGACAACACCTGACTCATCCTTTTGCTCAAGCTTAGAAAATTCCTTGCTTGGTACAAGTGCTTGATATTGTTTGACGACGACACCTGTGACTTTTTGCGATGCTTCAAACACAAAATGCTCAGGGAAAGTTTGATACTCACCTTTTAACTGCTTGACTGGACTATGCGTTTCAGTACGACAGCGTGCTTTTAATTCAGATAAATCGCGACCTTGCTCAATCACTCGTCCTTTTTCATCGATGACTTTAATGAGCGGTAAAAGATATTGTTCAATTCGATCTACATTAAAATCTTTTTCAGTGATCTGTTCGCCTCTCAATTGAAAAGCTAAAAAACTAAAAATATGCTTTTGTAAATCTTGCGCATCTATTTTGGACATCAGTTTACGCGCAGTATCTGGTATAGGTACCAAGCCACGACGCTTATCTTTTGGAAGAGCTTTTAATAGTGCTTCAATCAAATCAAGACGCCAACCTGGAATGCCCCATGACCATAGGTTTTCATCTACTTGTGGCAGGGCCTGTAGTGGAATCTTGACCGTCGCACCATCTTCATCATGGCTTGGGTCAAATCGATAACTTGCCGCTAAACGAAGGTCCCCATTACGTAAGTAATCAGGAAACTGTTGGGTAGTTGGACGATCGTTAAGCCATAAAGCATCGTCATCGATGAACAAATAACGTGGATTTTGAGGCTCAACTGTTGCACGCCAATCTTCAAAACTACGCCGACTCGCTACATCTTCAGGCACTTTTGCAGCATAAAACTGATAAATCGTCTCTTCGTCTACCACCAAATCACGACGTCGCAATTTATCTTCTACTCGCTCAACCTCTTCTAGTTTAAGCAAGTTATGTTTTAAAAATGGTGGTGTAATCCCCAGATGACCCGTCGTTAAAGCATCGCGAAGGAAAATTTCATGCGCCGTAGTTTGATCGACCTTTTCATAATTGATTTGACGCTTAGGCTCAATAATCAAACCAAACAGTGAAATTTGATCATATGCGTTAACTACACCTGCTTTTTTCGACCAATGCGGTTCAAAGTAATGATGTTTCACTAAATCACGTGCAGCTAGCAAAATCCACTCAGGCTCAATTTTCGCCAGTGTTCGTAAATACACCTGAGAGGTTTCTACCATCTCAAATGCCATGACCCATGGTGTATTGGTTTTGTGTAAGGTCGATGCAGGAAATATACGTGCCTTTTGTTGACGCACTGCCATGAATACATTGCGTTCATCTGTTTTATTTGCAATGAATGACAATAGTCCCGTGAGTAAAGCTCTGTGAAGATTTTCGTAACTGGTTTTCTTTTCATTAAAAGAAAGCTTTAAGCCTTGAGCAAGATCAACCAGTTGCTCATGTGTTTTTTTCCATTCTCTCAAGCGTAACCAACTCAAGAAATGATTACGTGCAAATGTGCGACGCTTATTTTCACTCATCTCCCGATTTGCAACCAACGCATCCCATAATTTGAGATAGAACAGAAAGTCAGAGTCGGCTTCACGAAACAAGGCATGCTTCTGATCCGCTTGCATTTGTTTATCAGCAGGACGCTCTCTTGGATCCTGAACAGCTAACGCAGCCACGATAATCAATACTTCATTGAGCGCCCCAAAATGAGCACCCCCCAAAATCATACGTGCGAGTCTTGGATCAATTGGCATTTTTGCCATTTGTTGACCAATTTTGGTGAGAGAATCGCCTTTGCCTTGAAGTCCACCTTTATCTAAAGATGAGGCTGTTTTAGCCGCAAGAGAAGGATTTCTCTTTTCCGTCATCGCCCCGAGTTCAATCAGCAGTTTACGACCATCATTGACGAGACGATGATCAGGCGGTTCAATAAAGTCAAAATCTTCGAGTGTTCCAAGACCTAAACTCTGCATCTGCAAAATAACAGATGCCAAATTAGTACGTTTGATTTCAGGTTCAGTAAATTCGGGACGACTTAAAAAGTCTTCTTCTGAATACAATCGAATACACACACCCGGTGCAATACGACCACAACGACCTTTACGCTGATTGGCTGCTGCTTTAGAAATCGCTTCAATCGGTAAACGCTGAACACGCGAACGGTAGTTATAACGAGAGATACGTGCAAAACCACTATCAATGACGTAACGTATGTTTGGAACGGTCAATGCAGTTTCCGCAACGTTGGTGGCAATAATGATACGCCGTCCACCACCAGCAGGATTAAAAATCTTTTGTTGTTCAGATAACGCTAGTCTCGCATACAAAGGTAGAACTTCTGTATGACGAGGTCCATGTTTGATTAAAGTTTCCTGTAGCTCACGAATCTCTTGTTCCGTACTGGCAAAAATCAAAATATCTGCGTGTTCAGGATGACCTTTTTCCTGTGCATCTTTGAAACATTCTTCAACAGCTGATACTACTGCGCGCGGTAGGTTTTCTTCAAAGTCATCAAACTCATCATCATCACTTCCTACAATACTCATTTCAGAGATCGGACGATAACGCACTTCTACAGGAAAACTACGACCTTCAACCTCAAAGATCGGTGCGTTATTGAAGTAACTTGAAAAACGATTAACGTCTAAAGTTGCAGATGTGATGATGACTTTAAGATCTTTACGACGTGGCAAGAGCTGTTTTAAATAGCCCATGAT
Source organism: Acinetobacter sp. 24-47-67 (assembly GCF_056779735.1). Taxonomy (NCBI): domain Bacteria; kingdom Pseudomonadati; phylum Pseudomonadota; class Gammaproteobacteria; order Moraxellales; family Moraxellaceae; genus Acinetobacter; species Acinetobacter sp. 24-47-67. The sequence goes on along the minus strand of NZ_JBWYIK010000017.1, from coordinate 3,544 downwards.
GAAGTCAATATTGAGCGAGCGCTCATGTGCTTCATCAATAATAATGGTGTCATATTTGGTTAAGAAACGATCATGAGCCAATTCAGCCAGCAAAATACCATCTGTCATTAAACGAACGATAGAGTCCTGTGAACCCTGTTCGTTAAACCTTACTTTAAATGAAATAGACTCACCGAGTTTTTCACCCACCTCTTCTGCAATACGTTGCGATACACTGCGCGCAGCTAATCGTCGTGGCTGGGTATGACCAATTAACCCTGTTAAACCACGCCCCGCAAGCATGGCTATCTGAGGAAGCTGAGTTGTTTTACCTGAACCTGTTTCACCCGCAACGATAATGACCTGATGTTTTTGAATGGCCTCAATCAATTTGTCTGCATATTGGGTAACAGGTAAATCTTGATTAAGTTTGATATTAGGAATGCGTTGAATACGCTGTTGTACTTTTAAATTTGATTTTTCAAAAAGTTCTTGATATTGCTTTTCATTGGCATCTTTTCCTTTGCGTAGTCGATTTAAACGATGAAGATCTCGTGCCATCACCATTTGTTCTACATTTAACCCTATCGTCGCCAAGTTTTAGCCCTATACCAATTACGAAACGCTTTATTCTACTCATTTTCAAAGATTATCCCAAATCTGAATCGGACTATTTTTTTAGATTAAATGAGAATATAAAGCTTAAAATGATCTTAAGTTGAAATAGAAACATGTCAGCCGCGTTATGTGACAATTCATACAATTTTTGAAATTTTCATGTAGCTTTTTATATTTTTGAAAAACTAAATCCAAAATAATGATGGTTTTTTTAATATTTACCCTTGAATTTTCACTTCAGTGTCTTCATGTTGGTAGGCATGTGAAATTTTCTCATCCTGTCACGAATACATCATTTTGATGTGTTACAAGGAAGACAGATGACAAACTTAAATGGCAATCAATTTACATAATTCGGTTTTTCCGATTTTTGTAATGTAAAAATACCATTTCAGCACAGAACGAAAGTTCGATACTCTAATTGAAAATTAAAGACTAACCTCAATCATGGAGACAATGATGAGCTTAATTAATACTGAAGTTAAACCATTCGCAGCTACAGCTTACCACAACGGTCAATTTGTAGACGTGACTGAAGCTGATCTTAAAGGCAAATGGTCTGTAGTATTTTTCTACCCTGCTGACTTCACTTTCGTTTGCCCAACTGAACTTGGTGACCTTGCTGACAACTACGCTGAATTCCAAAAATTAGGCGTGGAAATCTACGGTGTTTCTACTGACACTCACTTCACTCACAAAGCTTGGCACGACACTTCTGACGTAATTGGTAAAATCCAATACCCATTAATCGGCGATCCAACTTGGACTCTTTCTAAAAACTTCGAAGTTCTAATCGAATCTGCTGGTCTTGCTGACCGTGGTACTTTCGTAATCGACCCAGAAGGTAAAATCCAAATCGTTGAAATTAACGCTGGTGGTATCGGTCGTGATGCTCAAGAACTTCTTCGTAAAGTTAAAGCAGCTCAATACGTTCACGCTCACCCAGGCGAAGTTTGCCCTGCTAAATGGAAAGAAGGCGATGCAACTCTTGCTCCTTCAATCGATCTAGTTGGTAAAATCTAATTCATTAGATAGCACTAAAAAAACCACGCTTTGCGTGGTTTTTTTGTGTTCAATCCATCAAATTCTCAATCACCATCAATTCCGCGTAATCATCAATAATCCACACCCAATATTCAGCGTCATCGTGCAAAAATCAGGATCAGCCTTAACATCCTTTAAAAAACTTTGTATTTCAGCAGCATGGGAAATCACTTTATCTACAAGTATTACGCCATGTTCAGGATGTAGTACCTTTTTTAAATATTGCCAATAATCAGGATATGCATGTCGATTCGCATCTAAGATAATTAAGTCATACACATCGCCTTCATTAATTAATAAATCAATTGCATCACTGCTGATAAAATCAATAAGGTGATCTAAACTAAACTGTTTGGCGTACTGAGTCGCAAGTGCTGTTCTTTTTGAGTTTATATCAACCGTCGTCACTCGACCCTGATAATCCGAAACCGACTCCGCCATCCATAATGTTAAATATCCTGTCGAAGTTCCTATTTCAAGAATTCGTTTAGAGGTCTGGATCTTAATAAGCATCGAAATATAATGGGCAGATTCTGGTTTTATATTTCGATATCTCAGATCGCGATCAGTTTGATATGCATCATGTTGAATTAACTGCTGATATAAACTTTGCATTTGACTTAGAAATTCAGCATTCATGACATATTCTCATTGAATCGATTTCTATAAACTAATCAAAGATAAAGTCTTTACTATGACAATCATCATAATTTTTGAATCAATTTAAAACGTTCAATTTCACGATCATCATCTTCTAGATAAATGCTTTCCGTAAACATCGATAATGGTCTTACCCATATTGAATAATCTCCATAAAGGCATTGATAGACCACAAGCTTTTCTTGAGTTTCACTATGCGTCGCTACATGCAGGACTTGATAAAGTTGTCCTTTATAGTGTTTATAAATGCCTCTCTCTAAGGTCATAATTGGTCCTCGCTCATATCTATTAAAATAATTTTAATGTAAATATCTGAATTGAAATTGCTTTTATACTTGAAAATTCAAGTTTTAACTCAATACTTTCATACATCTACACCAAAGACTTTGATTAAATTTATTTTTCCGATTGAACTTATAAAAACAAACTGTTTTATCTATTCAATCAATTGTCTTAGTATACCTGTATCGAATGAATTATTACTCCTTTGGAGACGTTAGCAATGTTAGATCAAAATACTTCAGCTCAATTAAAAACGCTTTTAGAACGCCTTGAAGGTCCAATCGAACTGGTTGCGACTTTAAATGATTCAGACAAATCTGCAAAAATCAAAGAACTTGTGGAAGAAGTGGCAGCACTTTCTCCATTCGTCACAGCTCGTTTTGATGGTCAAAATAAACGTGCGCCGAGCTTTGGTATTGCAAAAGCAGGTGAAGAACCGCGTGTCTTCTTCGCAGGTTTACCAATGGGTCATGAGTTCACTTCTTTGATTTTGGCATTGCTACAAACTTCTGGTTATGCACCAAAAGTATCTGATGAAGTATTAGCATCCATCAAAGCTTTAGAAATCAAATCTGACTTTGACGTATTCGTATCTTTAAGCTGTCATAACTGTCCAGATGTGGTTCAAGCACTTAACTTGATCGCAATCTACAACCCTGGCACAACTGCAACCATGATTGATGGTGCATTCTTCCAAGACGAAGTTGAAGAACGCAAAATCATGGCTGTCCCAATGGTGTTCCAAGACAACGAACATATTGGTCAAGGTCGTATGACATTGGAAGAGATTGTTGCGAAGCTCGATACTAATTCTGCTGCGAAAGATGCTGAAAAGCTCAATGCCAAAGACGCATTTGACGTGCTTGTGATCGGTGGTGGTCCTGCAGGTAACACATCTGCAATCTATGCGGCTCGTAAAGGTATCCGTACAGGAATCGTTGCTGAGCGCATGGGTGGTCAG
>NZ_JBWYIK010000016.1:0-47208 GCF_056779735.1 Acinetobacter sp. 24-47-67 | reverse complement strand
TAGATTTTTTCCTCCCTTGCAACCCCTTATTTCACTTATTTTAAACGGGTGTTGCTTTTTTCGACTAAAAAGATGAAAAACATGAATTTTCACTCGTTTTTTAATCATTATTCATATTTATTTTCATCATTCATTTAAATTTTACGAATAATTTTCATTTTTATACACACTGGAGCTCATATATTTTGATGTTTTATTTTCCAAAATGTTTTTTTAGGCTACATTGAATAAAAATTAAGTTGAATTGCTCGCATGATGCGCTCCATTATTCTGATCTTTTCCTTTTTATGCGTTGCATATTTTGCTGTACAACGTTTTATTCATCCTCAATTAAATCACAATTCAACTTTAGATCGGCTTCAACACCCCATTGATCAACGCCTAAGATATCGTATTGGGTTTATTGACCCAAGATTTCAACTTGATACAGAGGCATTACGCCAAATAACTCAAGAGGCAGCGAATATCTGGGAAAATCAAACTCAACAAAAGTATTTCGTTTACGACCCCAATGCTCGTCTTACAATTAATCTCATTTTTGATGAACGTCAAAATGAATCCAATTATAGAAAGCATACGCTAAAGCAATTTGAAAATAGCAAATCATTAGCCGACCAAATGAGATTACAGCTAGAGCAAGAATCACAACAACTTGAATTTTTAAAACAGCAAATTGAACAGCAGCAACACAACTATAGTAATGATCTAGATCAACATAATAATTTCGTCCACCACATTAATGTCTTAAACACATCTATTACAGATTCACAACTTCAGCAGATCAATAACTCTAAGACACGGCTCACACAGCAGAAGCTTGGGATTGAAAGCAATATTGAACGATTTAACATCTTACGAACAGAACTCAACGATAAAGTTGAAAAATTCAACCAATCCCAACACCAACAACGTAAAGCTATTAATGAGTTTAACCAAGTTTTTCAAGCCAAAATGTTCCACAAAGGCGAGTTTAATGGTCGTGAAATCAATATTTATGAATTTCAATCTATAGATGAACTTCGAATCACATTAGCTCACGAATTAGGTCATGCATTAGGTCTTCAGCATACTAATGACCCCAATGCCTTAATGTATCCAATTCTAGAAAAGCAGAATTTCTCCAATTTTAAATTGACTACTGCCGACCTCGAACTGCTAAAAAGTCGATAAAATCAGCGCCACAGTTCAATCCCATAATTAAATTACGGATTTAATTGAATAGTTTTGAATTCGTGTTAAGGTATTTTAAAATTAATCAGAGGAGAGAGACGTGAGTTATTATCATATTATTCTTGAGGTAAATGATCATATCAGCACGATCGAGGAAACTCGTGATATTGAAATATTTGATATTGTCGAGCTTCAACCTTATCTCTACTCAATTTTACTGCCATATTTCAATAAACAACTCATCGAACTCGATGATGAGAACATTAAATTCGAAGACGTCTTACATATTCAAATTAAGCAAACATTATTACCTATTCAAGATTTAATTGAAGAGGAACAACGCCAGCTTCCAAGCGATACAGATGTCACCATTACAGCTTATGAAATTTTTAACGATCGAGAATTAAGTCAAGATGTAACCTTAGTCATTTTTGACTTACTCGATGCTGTTAAAATCGATCGCTCTATTATTTAGAAACATCATCACAAAAAAAGGTCAACCTATGTTGACCTTTTTTAATCCGAGAACCTATTTATTGCATCATCAGCTGAGCCTGCTCATTTCTAAATGCACTCAATATCTGCTGTCCCGCTCGACCTGTAGGATTTAAGCCCAATCGGGTTTGCTCTTGACGAATTGCCTGTCGAGTTTTATCCCCAATTAAACCATCAATCGCACCAATATCGTAACCGCGCCGGATTAAATAGCGTTGAATTTCTCGGCGTTCTGCTCTTGATGTACCAGGATCATCAGTCGGCCAAGCTTTTGCAATTTTAGCTTTTCCTTGCAATCGATCTGATAAATGTGCGATTGCCAACGCATAACTTTCTGCTGCGTTATAACTATATATAGCATCAAAATTTTTAAATACTAGAAAGACCGGCCCAGCACTGCCAGCAGGCGCAAGCAACCCAGCTTGAGAAGATGCAGAAAGATTACCCTGAATTAAAGGGGAGCCATCCACTCTATTCAATCCTTGATTGACCCAATAAGACAATGCTTTCTTATTACGTCGCCCCTCACCTACAACTGACATTCCTGCAGGAATCTGCACTTCAAATCCCCAAGGTTGACCAGTTTGCCATCCTCTTTTCTTCAAAAAATTTGCTGTTGAAGCCAAAGCATCTGGAATACTCGAGACTAGATCACGTCGTCCATCACCATCAAAATCTACAGCAAGCTCATCATAGGTTGAAGGCATAAACTGAGTATGACCAAAAGCCCCTGCCCACGATCCTCTCAATTGTTCTTCCCGAACATCACCACGCTGTAAAAGTTTCATGGTGGTAAAAAATTCACCTCTAAAATACGATTGACGGCGCCCCTCACAGCTTAAAGTTCCCAAAGCTTGAAGCAATGGATAGCGTCCAGAAATATCACCATAGTTACTCTCAACTCCCCAAACTGCAACCACCATTTCAGCTGGAATGCCATAAGCCACACTTACACGGTCAAGTGTTTCTCGATGCTGTTGAAGTTTCTGTTGCCCCAATTGAACACGTTCATCATCAACTAAACCTGACAAATAATCCCAAATTGGCGTCGAAAATTCAGGCTGATAATTTAAACGTTCAATCACAGAATAGTCAGGAGTTAAATTCTGCGTGTAACGATAATACGTCGCCGAGCTAACCCCTCTAGTGATCGCTTGTGATTTTAAATTCGAGATGCATTGCTGAAAATTAGGAGCGGATGACACAGTTGGCGTCATGGATGGCGAGGCTGTCACAGACTGACCATTAATAATCAACTCAGCATGAGTTTGAGACATCGCTAAAATAAATGAACCTATCGTGAGTGCAAGCCGTTGCATAAGACCCTGTAATTCTAAAATGTTGGAATTATGTCTTTACCTTAACAGCTCACTCTAAAAATTAAAGCATCGAATCGTAAATTTAAATTCATACTTTCTACTTTTTTAAATTTATTTTGAAAATTTAAATTTAAAAACTTATCCACAATCTAGTTTTAAATTCATTTGTTATTGAATTTAAATTTAAACCGCCACACAACATTTAAATTCAAAAAACTTATCCACAGTCACCCAAAACCACAAATCAACCTAAATAATTGAAAATTATAAATATTAAAATAATTTAATTTACTCAATAGATAAGAATTTAGATATAAATCTTTAAATACATTTTTGAATTCAAACCTCAATAGTAACTTTGAATTCAAAATATCCTGCAAGCCTATTATTTTGAATTTAAACCTACTTTGAATTCAAAGTTAAGATGGCTCACATAAGCCATAATCAAATTTATACACAGTTCAAAATATGTATTCTAATCAGAACTAATAGTATAATTATTATGCAATTTTTTTAAAATTTCATCCGACCAATGGCAAGTGATTTTTAAAGAGGCGCAATCATGCCTTAAACAAGATAAATAAAAAAGCGACCACTCGTGTGATCGCTTTTTTTATCACCAACTTAAAGTCTAGATGGTCATATCTTCACTTAATGCTAATGGGTTTGGTAAAATTTTCGACAATTGGCGACAGAGTGTAGTCAATTCTGAGCTATCGATTGGCATTAAGGTAATATGACCAATTTTACGACCTTCACGTTCTGACTTGTTATAAAGGTGCAAATGTGCACCCTCTAAAGCCAACACATCTTCAGTCTTTGGATGCTGACCAATAATGTTCACCAATACCGTTGGACGAATCATCTCAGTTGAACCCAAAGGTAAGCCTGCAACAGCACGGATATGGTTTTCAAACTGAGAGCACACAGCACCCTCAATCGACCAATGACCTGAGTTGTGTACACGTGGCGCCATCTCATTAGCATATAAGCCTTTGTCCGTCACAAATAGCTCAAGCGTCAGCACACCGACATAGTTCAAATGGTTAAGCAAGCGAGTGATGTAATCTTGTGCTACAGGTTGTAGATCTACACTGTTCGGTGCAGGGACAATCGAGTGCGATAAGATACCATTGTGATGGTGGTTCTCAGCCAATGGCCATGTTTTCACATCACCATTCTGACCACGTACTGCAATGATTGACACTTCACGTGAGAAAGTCACAAAACTTTCAGCAATCAATTCACCCGCAGGACCAAGTTCCGCCCATGCTTGATCAATTTGATCCTCAGTGCGTAAGACAAACTGACCTTTACCATCATAACCACCACGTGAAGTTTTTAGTACGATTGGAAGACCAAGTTCAGCGACCGCGTTTTGTAAACTCGCTAGTGATGTCACCGCTTTGTAAGGTGCTACTGGAATATCTAACTCATCAAATAACGCTTTTTCAGACAAGCGATGCTGAGCAATCGCTAAAGCCTGACGCGGGGGATGCAGTTGCTTGGTTTCAGTTAATACATCTACATCTGACAATGGCGTATTTTCAAATTCTAAAGAAAAGACTTCTGCACTATTAATGAAATCCTGTAAGCCATTTTTAGCTTGAGTTGAGATCACTGGACCCAAAGCAGCAGAAGGGCAGTCTGTACTTGCTTCAAAAAAAGTACATTGAATATTTAATGGAAGTGCCGCCTGCGCCATCATTCGACCCAATTGACCGCCACCAAAAATACCGATGGTTTTATCCATAAGATTTCTCTCGAATTAAGCTTGACCAGGAATATTTTTACTCGCAACTTTCTCAGTTTGCGCTAAACGAAAATCGGCTACATTCTTTGCAATATCTGGGCGAGTTAAACCTAAAATTTGTGCCGCCATAATCGCAGCATTGGTCGCACCTGCAGGACCAATTGCCAATGTACCGACAGCAATACCTGCTGGCATTTGTACAATGGAAAGCAATGAATCAACACCATTCAAGATCGAAGATTTAACCGGCACACCTAGAACAGGAAGATCAGTCTTCGCTGCGCACATACCCGGTAAATGCGCTGCACCACCAGCACCCGCAATAATCACTTGGATACCACGATCACGAGCTTGCTCAGCATATTCAAACAAACGATCTGGCGTACGGTGTGCTGAAACAACTTCCGCTTCAAAGGGTACACCAAGCTGATTCAACATATTGGCAGTGTGTTCGAGTGTCGCCCAGTCTGACTGAGAGCCCATGATAATTCCAACGAGAGGAGTGTCTTGTGAAGCGGCCGCATTCATTGCAATGTTTCCAGAGATTAAAGTAAGAGAGATAAATCTCGACGAGAGCCAAGCTTTAATAAGAACTCACTATTATAGACTGAAAATGAATAGGTCTAAAGTTAAGCTGATAAAATAAGGATTAAAAATATATACTTGTTAATAGACATAAAAATGAATTTTATGATTGGTCATTGTTCTGCCTCATCCACCTTAAACATCTGGCTCATTCAAGATAAATTGAAATTGAATTTGGATTAAACTGAACTAAACCATTCAAATTAAAAAATAAAAAGGAGAATATAGCATGTGGTTTAAACTGAAATTATGGTGGAATAACCCTGCAGAAAATTTATGGTTTACACCAGCACTTGGAGCTTTATTAGCGATTTTTTTCTCTTTATTTGCAACTGCAAGTCGTTATTTTATTCCATCACACGCGGTTCCAAATATCAGTATTGAAACACTAAGTAGCCTACTGGATATCATTGCTTCGAGTATGCTGGCGGTCACTACATTTTCACTTTCGATTATGGTTGCCGCATTTGCTTCAGCTTCATCGAGTGGTACGCCACGTGCTTATAAGCTGATGATGAATGATGATAATACTCGTCTCGCAATTACCAGTTTTATTTCCGCATTTATCTATGCCGTCATCGCAAAAATCGCTTTAGGTTTACAATATTATGGCGTTTCGGGTCGATTTGTCTTATTCGTAAGTACCATTTTGGTTCTCATTTATTTGATTGTGACATTAATTCGCTGGGTACAAACATTGTCTCAGCTTGGCACATTAACCAATGCTATTTCTAAAATTGAAACAGCAGCATCTCAAGCTTTAAGTACATTCCGTACACACCCCAACTTTGGCGCTTCTGGACAAAAACCATTGGGCGAAAGCCAACTCAAAATACACCCAAAACAGACAGGTTATTTTACTCATTTTGATATTGAGTCCTTAAATCTTCTTGCTCAAACTCACAATGCACATATTCATCTTGCTTTTCTTCCTGGGAAATTTGTAGACCCATCACTGGTTCTGATTGAAGTCTTTGCAGAAAATCTAATAGATGATGAAGAATTAAAAAATTTAGAACAACAAATTCATGAATACGTAATTATCGAAACGAACCGTAGCTTTTTACAAGACCCAAGATTTGGTTTATTGGTCATGAGCGAGGTTGGACAAAAAGCGATGTCAGCTGCAATTAATGATGTGGGTTCAGCAATTAGTGCGATCAATGCCTTAACGCGGATTATTATTGATAGTCAGCCAGATCCAGAACAGAAAACTTTTAATTTCTCGAATATCAGTGTCGATATGTTTGATATTCGTGAGTTTATTAGCAGTAGCTTTGCACCGATGGCACGGGACTGTATAAGTAATATCGAATTAAATCAAAGAATAATTAAATGCTTATCCATGATTGAAAAAAATGTATCAGAACCGGAACTACGGGAAGCTGCTCATGAAATGGCACATGAAATCTTGGCACGCTGCTTAAAACATTTTGATTTTGAACCTGATCGTCAAAGATTAGTTCGGGAATATGAAAATAACTTTAGTTAATCTTCATCCTTTTGAATCATGGTGTTCTAAATACAAAATAGACACAACCACATAAGCAAAGTGCAGCCCATACATAATCTAATTTGAAAGGCTGTTTAAACATGAAAATCATGAAAGGAACAAATACCAATAGCGTAACGACTTCCTGAGTGATTTTCATTTGTCCCACAGCCCAGCCATTTTGAGCCAGCATCTTGGTTGCAGGAATCATTAAGCTGTATTCGAATAATGCAATGATCCAACTAAATAGAATGGCTTGCCATAAAGGGGCATCATGCGGCAAAAATTTTAAATGACCATACCACGCCAAAGTCATAAAGCAATTTGCTAAAATCAGAAGCAATAAAGGTAAATAAATCATTTAAATCTCAAGTTAAATCGTCCGCGTTATTCTACGATTAAATCATTTCGTTTCATCATACTAGATTAAAAATATTCATATATTTTAGCTCATAAGTTTAAAAATTTATTTCTGCAAAATTTTACGGAATGCCTTCTAATAATCACTATCTTTTCACCAAGACCCTTGTTATCGTTGACATCAAATCAAATAACACATGACAACAGCACCAAAAAGATGTTTGTGTCGAAAAGAGTAGTGGAGTAAATCATCATGCATCTGCATATTTTGGGAATCTGTGGCACCTTTATGGGATCGTTAGCACTGTTAGCTCGAGACCTAGGGCACACAGTGACAGGCTCGGACCAAAATGTGTATCCACCTATGTCGACACAACTTGAAAATGCGGGTATTACCTTAATGCAAGGTTATGACCGTAGTCATTTGCAACCACACCCAGATTTAGTGATCGTTGGTAATGCCATGAAACGTGGAATTGACGCCGTTGAATACATGCTAAATCAGGGTTTACCCTATATCTCTGGACCACAGTTCCTTGCCGACCATGTGCTACAAGGTAAACATGTATTAGGGGTTGCTGGTACACACGGAAAAACAACCACTACCACGATGTTAGCTTGGGTATTAGATCAAGCGGGCTTGGAACCGGGCTTTTTAATTGGTGGTGTACCACTTGGATTTAAAGAAAGTGCTCGTCTAGGCGGAGGTCAATATTTCTGTGTAGAAGCAGATGAATACGACTCTGCCTTCTTTGATAAACGATCTAAATTTGTTCATTACCATCCAAAGACAGCTATTCTGAATAATCTTGAATTTGATCATGCAGATATCTTTGATGATCTCGCTGCCATTCAAAAACAATTTCATCATTTGGTTCGTACTATTCCAAGTGAAGGCCGTATCATCGCACCAATCACTGAATCAAATATTGATGAAGTTTTGTCACAAGGCTGTTGGACACCGATCGTCCGTACATCGCTTGAATCTCATGATCAAGCAACTATCTCTGCAAACCAACTTTCTGCAGATGGTACTCATTTCCAAGTCTTAAAAGACGGCGAAGTAAAAGGTACAGTCCAATGGTCGATGACAGGTCAACACTCCGTTGCAAATGCTTTAGCAACCATTGCAGCTGCAGAGCATGTAGGTGTTTCCATTGAAACTGCATGCGAAGCATTATCGAATTTTGATGGTGTAAAACGCCGTATGGAGCTCCTCGATAACATTCGAGGTATTGAAGTTTTCGATGATTTTGCTCATCACCCAACAGCAATTGACACAACACTGGATGGTGCTCGTAAACGACTAGGCGAACGTAAACTATGGGCTATTATTGAGCCGCGCTCAAATACGATGCGAATGGGAAGCCACAAAGATGGTTTAGCATATTCTGCTCGATTGGCAGATGAAGTGATTTGGTATCAACCTGAGGGTTTAGATTGGGATCTACAACCTGTTGTTGAAGCTGCTCCAAATAAAGCTGTGGTAGCGCGTACTTTAGAAGAGATCATCCGAAATGTCGTGAATGAAGCAGGCGAGGGGGATGCCGTTGTGATCATGTCAAACGGTGGATTTGGTGGTTTGCATCAAAAACTCATTCAAGCACTCAAAGCAAAAGAATAAATAAAAAAAGCCCGCTCTGCGGGCTTTTTTATATTTAAGCTATAACGTCATGATATTCATTATGAAAACGCTTAAACATGACAACCACATAAGAGCAAGTTGGAACAATTTTTAATTTTTCTGTACGAGCAAATTCTACAAGTCGATCTAACAATAACTTTGCAGTTCCTTGTCCACGTAAACGATCATCGACCCAAGTATGATCAGCTATAATGATCTGTGGAGTTTGGTAACGATAGCTGATTTCTGCAATTCTTGATTGATCTGCGTCCGTGAGATAAAACTCACCGCCTTTCACACTATCGATATGTTCAAACTGCATATGACCGCTCACTGTATGATTTTATTTAAACAGAACATCATGGATTGCTTCATCTTTGTTGAAAACAGATTTAGCAAATGGACAAAGCGGTAGGATTTTAACATTCTTTTGACGAGCTAATTCCACCGCACGGTCAACAAGTTGACGTCCCACGTTTTGCCCTCTTAATGAATCATCAACCCAAGTATGATCAATAATAAATTTATCTTCACCTGCCCATGAATAAGTCATTTCAGCTAAATGATGGCCATCTTCACCAATAAAAAACTCACCTTTTGATCCATTTTCTTGATGTTTAATTTCTAACATTATCATTATCCTATCATTCGTTATTAAATATAGATTAGAACGACATATTTACATAACACTATGAAAAAATGGGACAAACTTGTCTATCAATTACAAATTCAAAACTTTAATTTATTTTAAAAAAAGAAATATTATAAAAAACAAAAATATAGATTGTCAGTCATAATCATTAAATGTTATTTTTTTAAAATATAAATGTATTATTATTGTTAAAACATTAATGAGTAAATGAAATGGATATCTATTTAATATCAATTGTAGTATTGATCATCATTGCAATAATCTTATTAATTTCAATTTTTAAAGACAAATTTAATAACCCATTTAAATAATTTGCACACAACTTATAAGTGTGTCATCCTTTGTGCACTCGAAATCAAATGAAACGATTTCAACGTAATTTATTATCAAATTTGAACAAGGGGAGTAGCCTCCTCCAACAGTACTTAAATACTGTGTCAGAATATCGTCATTACACTTTGAAAGAAGTCGGTATCTGAGCATCATTTCGATTATCTAAAATGCATAATCAAAATGGTGTAGGCAAGACCTTGATCATGTTGTTTCAGAATTATTATCTGGCAACTGGTCGAGGTTTTTTTATGCCAAAATCAATTGCCAGTATTGGAGATCACTATGGAAACCATAGGCAATATTTGGCTTTATGTCATTTTTTTTGGCATCGTCACGATTATGCTCTTAATTGACTTTCTAGGTTTTAAACAAAAAGAAGGTCAAGAAGTTAAAGTTAAAACTGCTGCTTATTGGAGTATTGCATGGGTCACTGTCGCAACACTTTTTGGTGGTGGACTATGGCTATATCTAGAAAATACCGCTGGTATAAACGTAGCCAATACGAAAGTTATGGAATATTTTGCCGGCTATTTACTGGAAAAGTCACTCGCAATTGATAACGTCTTTGTGTGGCTAATGATTTTTGCTGCATTCGCTATACCTCCTGCACTTCAACGTCAATTACTCCTTTATGGTGTATTGGGCGCTATTATTCTCAGAACAATTTTTATTTTTATCGGTGCGTGGTTCGTTCAGGAATTTTCGTGGATCCTCTATATCTTCGGTGCTTTCCTTGTATACACTGGATTTAAATTCCTTAAAGGACAAGAGGATGATCCAAATATTGAAGATATGGCCATTCTGAAATGGCTACGTAAACACATGCGAATTACTCCACAGTTGGAAGGAAATAAGTTTTTCGTAAGGCAAAATGGCGTTCTATGGGCAACCCCATTATTTTTAGTGCTAATTTTAGTCGAGGCATCTGATGTTATTTTTGCAGTCGATTCTATTCCAGCGATTTTTGCGGTCACCACTGATCCTTTTATCGTCCTTACAGCTAACTTGATGGCTATCCTCGGTCTACGGGCTATGTTTTTCTTACTGTCTGGAGCCGCTTCAAAAATGCATTATTTACCTTATGGACTTGGGGCTATTTTAATTTTTATCGGTTTCAAAATGCTTATGCTTGACGTATTTCATATGCCAATTTGGATTTCATTAAGTTTTATCGTGATTGTCCTTTCAATTACTGCATGGCTTTCAATCCGTTATAGTAAAAAACATCATCAAATGACCTTATAAGGTCAAACTTTGTTGAATTCAATAAAGCCTTCATCTGAAGGCTTTATTTATATCCTTAGATGAGCCATCTAATTCACAATGCTTAACTTAGGCCATCGTTCCAAAAAACATTTTGACTTAAGCCTATGTTCAAAGACTCCACGTGAAACCAAACGATCATTCCACCTTAATTTTAAAGTAAATAAATCTTCAAGCCCCAAAGGTGCGAGGATTTCAATATGATTATTCTCCATTAATTTGATGGCGATTGCGGTTGCCGTTTCTGGCCAAAAACTCATAGCATGATGTACTGAAGTATATGGATCAATTTGAGCACCTTCATCAGTTCTGTACCAATGATGTACCAGAGCTTGATTTGTAATGTCCCAATGAATATTAGGATATCTATGTTGAAGTGCACCCTTTAAATAATTTCGTCTCTCATCCATTTTTTCTGAAGGATCAAAATAAATGACATCAATTTCAGTTTCAAAAATGGAATAATTTTGATTATGTAAATAAGACCAGATCCAATTTCGAATCAAGCCCGCACTAAAATAGGCCGCACTATCAATCTGCCGTAAACACTGTAAAAGTTCATAGATATCTACATTAGATCGTATTAAATGGCTTAACTTCTCATATAAGTCCATGGGTGAATTCACTTTATATATTTTGATTAGAATTTAATATTTCCACTCAGCTCTCCAATTTTAAATGTTAAGAGACGGTTGGCAAAGATCTTGCATCATCTCCAAAGAAAAAAGCTCAGTAAATTTAGCGCAGCTCTTCGGAGCTCTTTTTTTAGGAAATGACGATGAATATGATTCCCGCATTAAATCCACTCAGTGCACCTTGCCAATGTAGTTTCGACTTACAAGATTGGGAAATTCTCGCGCAATATTGGTATCCAGTGGCTCGTATTCAAGATGTTTCAACCACACCACATCAGGTCACTTTACTTGATGTAAAAATGGCGATTTACCAAACTGACAATGGGGAAATTCGATTAGTGCGTGATATCTGCCCTCATCGTGGTGTACCTCTAAGTAAAGGATGGGTAGAGGGTGAAGAAATTATTTGCCGATATCACGGTCTAAGATTCGACCTTGCAGGGAAGTGTACAAAAATTCCTGCTCAACCTGATTTAACTAAGATATCTGACCGTTTTAGTTTAACCCAATTTCCAGTAATTTTGAGATATGGACTGGTCTGGACTAGCTTGCATGGACGTGATTTTCAACACAATAATATTCCCCAACTTGACACTTGGGATCATCCTGATCATCAGTCTATTTTACCTCCATATGTTGATATTGCAGGCTCAGCAGGTCGTCAACTCGAAGGATTCATTGATGTAGCTCACTTTGCATGGGTGCATCACGAAGCTTTTGCAGATCGAAACAACCCAGTTGTACCGAAATACCATACTGAGAGAACAGACTATGGCTTAAAAACAATTTATATTAGTGGTGTCAGTAATTACCCGCATGCTTTGAAACACCTAGAACCAGAAGGTTTTGAATGGAAAAGGACTTTTGATATTTACCCACCATTTTCAGCGATATTAACTGTAGATTTTCCAGACAATGGGATTTTAAAAATCTTGAATGCGTGTTGTCCTGTATCAGTCCATCAAACCAGATTATTTGTTCCTTTGACGCGTAATTTTGATCAGACTGGAGATTTACAAGCAGTCTATGATTTTAATGCCCAAATTTTTGCCGAAGACCAAGATATCGTAGAATCGCAAAAACCTGAGGAATTACCGCTTGATTTAATGATGGAAGCGCATTTTGAAGCTGATCGATCTTCGACTACTTATCGTCGTATTCTCGCAGAGTGGGGGCTCAGCAAACGATATACAGTTTAATTAAGATAGATCAGTTACAATCAACCGAAAAAATTAAAAGTGTAGGTTTTAAATGTCTTCTGTAGTTGCATCGACGGCGATTCGCGGTCGCTTCCTAGATATTCAGAATACGGTTGCCCAAGCGCGTGAAATTCACGACCAAGTGCGTTACGTAGAAGATGGTTTATTGATTACTCAAGCGGGTAAAATTCAATGGTTTGGTCGTTGGGAAGATGGGCAACAACAGCTCCATCAGCTTGAATCCTCTATTCAAGTTGAGCATTACCCAGATCAACTGATTGTTCCTGGTTTTATCGATACGCATATTCACTTTCCTCAAACCGAAATGGTAGGTGCGTATGGCGAACAATTACTCGAATGGCTGAACACTTATACCTTTCCTACAGAAATCCAATTTCAAGACAAAGCTTATGCAGACCAAATTGCACACTTTTTTGTCAATGAGCTGCTGAAAAATGGCACAACGACTGCATTGGTTTTTTGTACAGTTCATAAAGAATCTGTTGATGCACTATTTGAAGCGGCAGAACAATACCAGATGCGTTTGATTGCAGGCAAAGTATTGATGGATCGTCATGCACCTGAAGCACTGACAGACACCGCTGAAAATGCTTATACAGATAGCAAAGAATTGATTGAGAAATGGCATGGTAAAGGTCGAAACCTTTATGCCATTACGCCTCGCTTTGCGCCTACCTCTACACCAGAACAATTAAAAAGAGCAGGGCAGTTAAAAACTGAATATCCTGATGTATATATTCATACTCATTTGAGTGAAAACACCAATGAAATCGCTTGGGTGAAAGAGCTTTTTCCTGAGCAAAATGGCTATTTAGATGTGTATCACCACTATGGATTAACAGGCAATAAATCTGTTTTTGCTCACTGCGTTCATTTAGAAGAGCATGAATGGGATTGCATGCATCAAACAAATTCTGCAATCGCCTTCTGCCCGACTTCAAACCTCTTTCTAGGAAGTGGATTGTTTCCCTTGAAAAAAACCTGGGATAAACAAGTCAAAGTCGGTCTTGGCACTGACATCGGTGCGGGGACTTCATTTAATCAGCTTCAAACGTTGAATGAAGCCTATAAAGTTCAGCAACTCCAAGGCGACAAATTATCTGCATTTGAATCGCTTTATCATGCGACCCTAGGTGGAGCAAAAGCATTAGCGCTCGAGGATAAACTTGGTAACTTTAATATTGGAAAAGAAGCGGATTTTGTTGTATTAAATTTGAATGCAACTGCATTACAAACATTAAGACAACAACGCGCTAAAAATATTGAAGATGCACTTTTCGCATTGTTTACCATGGGTGATGATCGAAATATTGAGGCGACTTATATTTATGGACAAAAAGCATATCAACAATCAGCATCCTAATGCTCAGACTCAACCACAACACCCAATTAAAAAATATGTGTTGATTGGTGCTGTATTCTTAGTTTGTGCTGTCGTACTAAAACGCGATGCGCATTAATAAACCATTAGTTTACATTTCGTTTTTTTAAAAAGGGTGCAACATTCTGGGATATGTTTTAAAATCGAAGCATATTTCAGGTGTTGCAGGTCAACACCTTTTTTAATTTTAGAATTGTTGTTTTAGGTATCTACCCATGACCATTGACATGAAAGTGTTGATTTCCGCTGAAGAAATTCAAGCGAAAGTTAATGAACTTGGTAATCAAATTAATGCTCACTATGCAAATAGTGATCGAGAGTTGGTTCTTGTAGGCTTACTTCGCGGTTCAGTGATTTTCATGGCAGACCTATGCCGCACAATTGAAAAACCACACGAACTCGACTTTATGACAGTTTCAAGTTACGGCAGTGGAACGACTTCTAGTCGTGATGTTAAAATTCTAAAAGACCTTGATGGTGAAATTCGTGGTAAAGATGTTCTTGTCGTAGAGGACATCATCGATTCAGGTAATACGCTGAGTAAAGTGGTAGAAATCCTTGAAACTCGTGAGCCAAACTCTATCAAACTTTGCACGCTGATCAGTAAGCCTTCTCGAAGAGAAATCGACTTGGAAGTAGAGTTTCTAGGATTTGAAGTTGAAGATAAATTTATCGTAGGTTATGGACTAGATTACGATCAAAAATACCGTCACATTCCATTCATTGGTGAAATCGGTCTGTAATTTTTTTTAAGAAAGTGGCATATGCCACTTTTTTTATAAACAACAAAATAACAACAACATGTAGCGTGATTCTTCTTTTCAAACATCGATACATAATCAACTATATTTGAGCGACACAATAAAAATTCATGATAAAAAGGAGAACAAATATGTTTTCACTTATTGGAGCTATTCTTATCGGTTTTATAGCAGGTTTAATTGCTCGCGCAATTCATCCTGGTGACGATAAAGCAGGCTTCATCGTCACGACGTTATTAGGTATTGCTGGTTCATTACTTGCTACATATGGTGGACGCCTTCTTAATATTTATCCCGAAGGTTCATCGGCAGGTTTTATTGCTTCAGTCATAGGTGCAATTATCGTTCTGTTTATTTATAACCTCGTTACCAAAAAATCTTAACGAAAAAAAGCACCTTGTTAAGGTGCTTTTTTTCATTTCTATGAACTAGATTTTATAAGTTCAGCTCTTTCCAAATTTTTTCAATTTCTGAAGCTGGATAAGCGCCTGTTACCTTAAATCCATTTTCAAAAATAATTGCTGGCGTTCCTTGAACACCTAGACGACGTCCAAGTTCCAAATTTCTTTCAATAGGGTTTGAACAATCAGCTTGGGCTGTTGGTTGTTGATTCTTTTGTAAAAGGGCATTCCATGCAAACTCACGGTTTGCGGAGCACCAAACTTGTTTAGAGGGCTGGATCGATTGAGATTTAATTGGATACATAAACGTATAAATTGTCACATCTTTTAACTGGCTTAAATTATTTTCAAGCGTCTTACAATATGGACAATTTGGGTCAGAAAAGATCGCGAGCTGACGCTTACCATTCCCCCTTACAGTCTTAATGGCATCTTGAAGTGGAAGTTGTTTAAAGTCGACTGAATTATGTTTCAGCACCAAATCACGTGTTAGATTTTTTTGATCTTCGATACGAATCATTGATCCAAAGAATAAATGCTTAGCATCTTCATCAATATAAATAATCTGATTGTCTAAAGATCCGCTATAGAGACCTTTCATCTCAGTTTTTTGTAAATTTTGAATATTCAATTTTGGGTGCTGCGTTTTAATTTTTTGCTGAAGCAATTCAATATTCGCAAAACTAGAACTTGTAGACAGTGCAAGTAAAGCACTGATTAAAATTTTTTTATACATAAGTTGAGCATATGTTTGATGGATATTATTGCTTATTCTAATCTTCTACTTTCTACAAAGATCAGTTTTTATGTAATTTTAAACCTCATAAATTGTTTCACGTGAAACCAAATCTGACAGTTGAATTTTAACTGATTGAAGATAATTGACTCATGCTTAACAGTCGACATAGACTAATGAATCTTCGTATCAGCACTGCTGTTCTATAAGACAAATAATGAATGAAAACCAATCGTGGCGAGATTTTATTCTCGTAAGTATCGCACTCTGTATCGGCACCATTGGAACAGCGCTTGCTAGCCCACTTTATCCAATTTACCAAGAATTATGGGGGTTAAACCCGAGCGATATCACCTTTATTTTCGTTTCCTACATGCTAGGGTGCCTGACCACCTTACTGTTTTTGGGCAGAACCAGTAATACCATTGGTTATGTAAAAACTATGCAACTTGGGCTCATTTTTATCACCATTGGCTTGTTAATGTCTATCTTTGCGAGCGATGTCATGTCTCTCTCATGGGGAAGATTTATCATTGGTATCGCATCTGGATTGATGACAACATCTGCTCTTATTGGGCTTATTCAAACTGTTCCAACTTCCCATAAACAAATTGCACCACAATTAAGCTCAATCATTACTGCTGTTGGATTTGGGTTAGGTCCTTTATTTGGGGGATTTTTTGCTGAATTCTTTGCATATCCTTTGGTAATACCTTATGTACCCATTGTGATAGGTTCAATATTTTGCTTCTTTAGTCTATTTACACTCAAACCTATACCTTTTGATGTGCAAAAATTTAATTTTGCTCCCAAATTATTAACACCACAATCACATGATCGCACTCAATTTTTTATACTGAGCTTGACTGCATTTGCTGTTTTTGCAGGATTTAGTTTATACGCCTCACTATCTCCTTCATTTGTTAAAGACATTTTGCCTTGGCACGGTCCACTGATTAGTGGTTCTGCCATTACTGTCATTTTACTGATTTCAGCTGCGACACAATTTTTTTCAAGATCAATCAAACCGCAATCCAGCCTATTACTCGGTATCATGACTTGCTTCATGAGCGTGATCGCTTTATTCCTCTGTATGGAGTTTAAAATTAGCTGGTTATTTTTCCTAAGCGATGGTCTGTTTGGGATTGGACATGGCTTAGCTTTACTTGGGGCTTTCGGACTTATTCATCACATGACCACACCTCACAATCGAGCCGCCGTCATGTCTACTTATCTCTTTATCGGCTATCTCGGAACGATTCTACCCATCCTAGCAGTAGGATATTTAGCTGACCATTTTGGGCTTACAAATGCAGTGATTTGGTTCTGTATTGCAATTTCAATCTTACTGATTGTTTTATTCATAAAGCAGATGAGGGTTAAGCCAAGCAAGTTACCTTTAGCCAATTAACCAAAAAGCCCATTACTGGGCTTTTTAAACCACAGATAAAAACTCGTTTACTTCCCGATACAGAAAGAGCCAAAGATTTTTCCGAGTAAATCATCCGCACTAAAATCACCAGTAATTTCACCTAATGCATTCTGTGCGAGACGTAACGATTCTGCGACAAGCTCTCCTGCATGGTAAACAACAAGTTGTTCACGAGCTTCCGCAAGATAAGATTGAGTGCGCTTCATTGCGTCTAGGTGGCGTGTTCTTGCAATAAAGGTATCTTCTTCAGGCTGAAAGCCTGCATGTGCTGTAATCGCATCTACAAGCGATTGAACTCCCATTTCTTGCTTGGCTGAGACCGTAATGTGTCTAAAGCCTTTGAGATCAGCAACTTTGGCTTCACTATCTACTAAATCACATTTGTTAGCGATTAAAATTAAGCGTTTAGGATCGATATAATTAGCAAAGTAGGTATCTGCCAAATGCATCGGATCTTCACCTTGACTCAAATCGTAAACCAAGAGAAGAAGATCAGCATTTTCTATTTCCTTAATCGCTCGACGAATACCTTCCTTCTCAACAATATCTCCCGTTTCACGCAGACCTGCTGTATCCGTCAGGGTAATTGGCAAACCATTTAGGCTTATTTTCTCATGTAGTACATCACGCGTTGTACCTGCAATGTCCGTTACAATCGCGCGCTCAACACCAGCCAATGCATTCAATAAACTCGATTTACCTGCATTGGGTTTCCCTGCAATCACCACTTGTAAACCTTCACGCAGAAGTTGACCTTGGCGTGCTGATTGTTGTACTGCACCCACTGATGCTTGCACATCTTCCAATAACGCTAAAATTTTTCCATCTGCAAGAAAATCAATTTCCTCTTCAGGAAAATCAATCGCCGCCTCAACATGTAATCGTAAGTGAATGAGTTTTTCTAATACTGTATTTACTTTAGAAGAAAATGCGCCTTGCAATGAACGTACTGCAGAACGAGCTGCTGCTTGTGAAGTAGCATCAATTAAATCAGCGATTGCTTCTGCTTGGACTAAATCCATTTTTCCATTTTCAAAAGCGCGCATTGAAAACTCACCCGCTTTTGCTGCAATTGCGCCTAACTCTAACAGTCGACCCAATAATGTATTTTGAATCACCGGTCCACCATGACCTTGTAACTCAACTACATCTTCACCCGTAAAAGAATTCGGATTTGGAAAACAAATCACCAAACCCTCATCCATGACTTGCCCATTCGCATCAAGAAATTGACGAAATGCAGCATAACGAGCAGGACCGAGTGCCTTACCAGTTAAAGCCTCTGCTATGGCATATGCCTTAGGACCAGACAGTCGAATTACACCTACACCTCCACGACCTGGCGGTGTTGCAATCGCAGCAATAGTGGTTTGATGTTGTAGGTTCGTCATTGAAATGATCTCAAAGCAAGGCAAAAAAAATCCGCCTAAGGATATCACCTTAAGCGGATCGATTCAGCTACTAACAAAACTTAGTTCGTAGATGCTGTATCTTCTTTTGCTAAGCGAGCTTTCTCAACACTCTTATTGATCAGACCTTGCTGAAGAATCGTGATCAAGTTGTTGACAATCCAGTAAAGCACAAGTCCAGCAGGGAAGAACAATAAGAATACCGTGAAAATAATCGGCATAAACTTAAAGACTTTTGCTTGCATTGGATCTGTCGGCTGTGGGTTCAACATTTGTTGAACATACATCGTCACACCCATCAACAATGGTAGGATAAACCATGGGTCCATTGCAGATAAATCTTGAATCCAACCTAACCAAGGAGCGTGGCGTAACTCAACAGACTCCATGAGCACCCAATATAAAGCCAAGAAAATTGGCATTTGAAGAAGTAAAGGTAAACAACCAGATAATGGATTGACTTGTTCACGCTTATAAAGTGCCATCATTTCTTGTGAGAAACGCATACGGTCTTCGCCGAACTCTTCTTTCATGCGTTGCATTTCTGGTGCAATCACACGCATTTTTGCCATAGAGCGATAGCTCTTAGATGAAAGAGGCCAAAGAATAAGTTTCACAAGAATTGTCAATAGAATAATTGACCAACCCCAGTTTCCAACAATGCCATGGAAGAATTGCAAACCTAAAAATAGCAATTTCGCAATTGGCCATAACCAACCATAATCAACCGTTTGATTTAAACCAGTTGCCAAGTCTTTTAATTCAGATTGAATTTTTGGACCTGAGTAGAATGTTGCATCAACAGTCATTGTTTTGCCAGCTGGCACATTAATGGTAGGCGAAGTAAAGCCAATGATATTCATACCATCAGCAGATTTACGTGACTCCATTTTTGCAGAATACGGCTGGTTACCGAAGTTACCAGGTACCCAAGCACTTACAAAGTAATGCTGAACCATTGCAACCCAACCACCTTGAGCCTCAACACTTAACTTTTCTTCATTAAAATTATCAAATTTTAATTTGTTATAGTGTTCATTAGGTGTACCCCAAGCACCACCTAAATAAGTGCCCAGTGTAAAGATTCCTTGATCAGTTTTACCTGGATCTTCAGAGTTGTCACGTTTGATCTGACCAAACATTTGACCTTGCCAGTTTTGCTGACTACGGTTAATCACTTGATAACTTACGTTAACTGGATATGCA
This sequence comes from Acinetobacter sp. 24-47-67, assembly GCF_056779735.1. NCBI lineage: Bacteria > Pseudomonadati > Pseudomonadota > Gammaproteobacteria > Moraxellales > Moraxellaceae > Acinetobacter > Acinetobacter sp. 24-47-67. The sequence goes on along the minus strand of NZ_JBWYIK010000016.1, from coordinate 26,981 downwards.
CCTTCTTGGAAAGTGAACGTTTTGATGATTTCAACACCATCAGCCGTTTTTAATACCATTGGTACTTTTAACACTTTCTCAGCTTCACCATCTTTATTGGTGGTTGCTTGAGCATCAGCTAAAGTATAAGTCGACTTTTCAAACTCAAATGTTGGACGTCCACTACGGCTACTGTCAGGTCCATTTAAACCAATTAAACCTGATTGAGCGACATAAGTACGTTTCTCATCATTTTCAAGCATAACGAACGGTTGTTCACTATTTTTACTTTTATCATGATTGAGTAGTTCAACACGGACAATGTCCCCACCTTTAGGGTTAATCCAAAGATGATATAAATCAGTTTGAACAGCAACTAATTGTTGATTTGCTGTTGCAGGTGTAGTTGTGTCTTGTTGTTCAGCTGCAATATTTGCTTGCGGTATATCAGTTAAACCCGCTGTCGTTTGGCTCGTTGGCAGATCAGCAGAAACATCTTGGGCAACGACGGCAGCAGGTGCTGTCGCAGCAGTTGTTTCAGTTTGACCATAGTCTTTTTGCCAAGCAAGAATAAGCAAATATGCGGTGACAAACATGGCCCCGAGAATTGCAAACCTGGCCCATTGTTGCATATCGATTACCCCAATTGGTTAGAGTGATTTTTGGTTCAATAAACGCTCACGCAAGGGTACAGTAACGTGAGTCATTTGAGAATCTATTTGCTGAAATGAAATAAAACGAATTGCTTTTTTGGGAACAGGATCATATCCACTTCCACCCCACGGATGGCAACGACAAATCCGTCGCGTTGCATACCAGACACCTTTAATCGGGCCATGTATATGAATAGCTTCTAACGAGTATTGAGAACAAGTTGGGAAATAACGGCAACGAGGTCCAAGGAGCGGACTAATCGCAATTTGATAGAAACGAATCAACCAATGCAATATACGGACCATTGGCCACCTCTAACTTTGAGGAGAGGGAACTGATATTTTATGATGTTTTTTTACAAGACGCTGTAGCTTCTGCCATGCAAATTGTAATTGCTTATGCAATTCAGCATTCGGAATCGACTCAATACCTACCTTAGGCATGACCACAATATCCAACAAATCTATATCTTGCTGATTTAAGCGAAAACTTTCGCGAGCAATACGTTTTATTCGATTTCTTTCATGTGCACGGCGCACTTTCTTTTTAGCAACAACAATACCTAAACGGCTTTTAGGCTGTTTAGTTGGTGAAGCCAAAAATAAGAAATGGGGTTGATGCACTTTAAAAAGCGCACCATCAAATACACCTTTGTAATCTGCAGCACAGCGGATTCTCACCTCTGGACTGAAACTATAAAGTGTCATAACACCCAAATCGTCGATAAACTAAACTGGTATTAAACAGTTAAGCTGTGACGACCTTTTGCACGACGACGAGCTAATACTTGACGGCCAGCTTTAGTCGCCATACGAGCACGGAAACCATGAACGCGTTTACGCTTTAATTCAGATGGTTGGAAAGTACGTTTCATATCGAAACTCCAAAGTTGGTGTTCTATAAAGGTTCGCGATTGTATTGTGCATTGTTTGTTCTGTCAATATTAAACAGTAATGTGTAACACTTTTGATGGAAGTTGCTTAAGTCTGAGAAAGATACAAATTTGTTAAATAATCTATTTATACACAAAATAAATATATGTTTTTATTATAGTATTTAAGTTAACCACAGAAATATCCATAAACTTATACACAAGATGAAATTTAATTATGGTTGATTTTTAAATTTGAATTTAAATTTAAACACAAGGAACGATTATCCACAGAAAACCGAATCTTATTAAATAAATTCAAATTTATAAATTTAAATTTATTACTATTAGGGTTGTGATTTTCTATGGATAAGGCATTATTTTTTTTAAAATATATATACTTAGGTTGTTGATAACTATGTTTTCATATTTTTTATAGATTGTGGATAAGTTATCGTTTTTATTTATCCACAGTTTGTGGAAAACCTTATCCACACCCTATTTTAAATTTAAATTTAGACTTTTAAATTTGATTATTTGTGGTTAAAGTTCAAAATTACTCATGACATATGTGGATAACTTGGGTATGATTGCCTCCCCAATCTCATGGGGTTGTTTTTAAATTTAAATGGAATGAGGGGTTTCACATGCTGTGGACAGACTGCTTAAATCGCTTGCGACAAGAGCTCTCAGATAATGTCTTTGCAATGTGGATACGTCCATTGGTTGCCGAAGAGGTAGATGGTGTTTTAAAGCTTTATGCACCTAATCCTTACTGGACACGCTATATTCAAGAACATCATTTAGAATTAATTAGCATTCTTGCAGAACAAATGTCTGAAGGACGTGTTTGTAAAGTTGAAATTTTAGTCGACTCACGACCAGGCGCGATTTTATCTGCTTCAGAGCAACCTGCGACAACAATTGCAGCGCTTGAGTCTTCAGTAGCAGCACCTGTAGTCAGAGCAAAAAAAGAAAGCAATGAGCAGCAAAATGCAAAAACATCAAAAAAACGATTATTAAATCCGCTGTTTAATTTTGCATTGTTCGTCGAAGGGCGTTCAAATCAGATGGCGGCAGAAACCTGCCGTAAAGTGTTAACTCAGTTAGGCGAACCTCAACATAACCCGTTATTTTTATACGGTCCGACTGGTTTAGGTAAGACCCACTTGATGCAAGCAGTGGGTAATGCTTTATTACAAGCTAAACCAAATGCTCGTGTGATGTACATGACTGCTGAAAGTTTTGTTCAGGATTTTGTGAGTTCACTTCAACAAGGTAAAGTCGAAGAATTTAAAAAAAATTGCCGTTCACTGGACTTACTTTTAGTGGATGATATCCATTTACTTGCAGGTAAAGAAGCCAGCTTAGTTGAGTTTTTTTACACGTTTAATGCCTTATTAGATGAATCTAAACAAATTATTTTGACCTCAGATCGCTATCCTAAAGAGTTGACCGAGTTAGATCCTCGTTTGGTATCTCGCTTTTCATGGGGATTATCGGTAGGGGTAGAACCGCCTGATATTGAAACTCGAATTGAGATTTTACTTAAAAAAGCTGAAAGTAATGGTATCGATTTGCCTCGTAACTGTGCGCTCTTTATTGCACAGCAAGTTGTGGCAAACGTACGTGAACTTGAGGGTGCATTAAATAAAGTCGTCGCGATTTCTCGTTTTAAAGGGACACCAATCGACTTAGATGTGGTGCGAGAATCACTGAAAGATGTTCTTGCGATTCGTGCTCGTACTATTAGCACCGAAAATATTCAGCGTGTAGTCAGTGAATATTTTCGTATCCCATTGAAAGAGTTGGTTGGACCTAAACGAACTCGTATTTATGCTCGACCACGTCAATTAGCAATGGGGCTTGCGAGGGAATTAACGGGCGACAGTTTTCCTGAAATTGGCATGGCATTTGGTGGTCGTGATCACAGTACAGTCATGCATGCCTGTGAAAAAGTGCAGAGTTTGTGTGCTGAAGATCCCATCTTTAATGAAGATTACAAAAATTTAATGCGCTTATTACAAAGCTAAACCTGTTTAAATTCTATTCTTGCAATGCGGCATATTCTGCCGCATAGTACATGATTAAAAGTGTTTTAGTCTGTCGTCGATATACTGTTTTTAGAGGAAATCCATCGTGCGTTTGAAGATCGCGAAAGAAAGCTTACTCAATGTTTTGTCTCATGTTGTAGGTGCTGTAGAACGTCGCCATACGTTAAATATTCTTTCAAACGTCAAAGTTCAGGTTACTCAAGATGCACTGACGATTACAGGTTCCGATCTTGAAGTTGAACTTGTTGCGAGTACAACGCTTTTAGAGGGAGCATGTTTACAAGCAGGTCAAACCACAGTACCCGCACGTAAATTGATGGATATCTGTAAATCTTTACCGACAGCAGCACTGATTGATTTACAAATCACAGAAGACCAGCGTTGTATTTTGAAATCTGGTAATAGCCGCTTTGTATTAGGAACATTATCTGCTGAGGATTACCCTTTATTAACGACTGAAAATAGTCAAGGGACTCAAGTTCAGGTCACTGAACGTGAACTAAAACGTTTATTTGAAAAAACCTCTTTTGCGATGGCTGTTCAGGATGTCCGTTTTTATCTTACAGGTACTTTACTTGAAATTGATGAAAATCAGCTTCGTGCAGTGACGACAGATGGACATCGTCTTGCTCTTTGTGAAACATTGGCCAGTTCGAATGCTTCGCAGTTAGTGCAAGCAATTGTGCCTCGTAAAGCGGTCGGTGAATTACAGCGTCTATTGAGTATCGAAGATAATCAACTCTCGTTGTTAATTGGTCGTGAACTGCTGAATGTTACTTTGACAATTCCAAGCCGTGATAAAGAGCAGGGTGATATTACTGTTCGTATTACTACAAAATTAATTGATGGTAAATTCCCTGATTATCGACGTGTTATTCCTCGTGGCGGTGATAAAACAGTTACGATTGCACATGATATTTTCAAACAATCATTACAGCGAGTTGCTATTCTGAGTAACGAAAAATTACGTGGTGTATTTTTAAACTTCAATCCAGATTCACTGCAACTTCGTGCCAATAACCCTGAGCAAGATGAGGCAGTTGAAGATCTTGCGATTCAATACAATAATGCACCTATGGAAATGTCATTCAACGCACAATACATTTTGGATGTATTGAATGTGCTGGATGGTGATGATGTATTAATGACGATGACTGAGGCAAACCAATCTGTATTGGTTCAAGATCCAGCACATCAAGATCAAACCTATGTCGTCATGCCGATGCGTGTTTAATGTTGTTTTTGATTTAGTTTAATCTGGTCATGTTCATTACGCGTTTAAATATCCAGCGTGTGAGAAATTTAAAAGCGGTTGCACTCCAAGAGTTGCAACCGTTTAATGTTTTTTATGGACAAAATGGTTCAGGAAAAACGTCTATATTAGAAGCAATTCACTTATTGGCCACTGGTCGATCTTTTCGTACACATATTCCTAAACATTACATTCAAAATCAAATGCAGGATGCGATTGTATTTGCACAGTCTGCTACTGAAAAGATTGGTATGCAAAAGCTCATTACAGGTGAGCAAAATATTAAAGTGAATGGGGATAGTATTGCCACGCAAGGACAGCTAGCCAAAATTTTACCATTACAGCTTATTGACCCTCTGAGTACAGATATTATTGATCACGGAGCTAAACCAAGACGACAATTGCTAGATTGGTTAATGTTTCACGTGGAACCAGATTTTTATTATGCATGGCAATTTTATTCTAGAGCTTTAAAACAACGAAACAGCTTATTAAAATCAAAACGTAATCTGACGCTGCAAGATTTAGAAGCATGGAACAAAATGCTTAGTGAGTACGGTGAAATATTACATTTACAACGTCAGTCCATTGTTGAACAGTGGCAGATATTTTTTCAGCAAGATCTTAAAACACTATTACCAGATATCGAGATCCATATGGAGTATGCAGCAGGCTTTCATGTGGAACATGGCTTGGCTGAAGACTTGATTTTGTATCATCAAAAAGACTGCGAAAGACGCTATACAGAATATGGTCCACACCGTGCAGATTTAAAGTTAAAAACCCCAACAGGAGATGCAGATGCCGTACTGTCACGGGGGCAAAAAAAATTATTAATCATGGCTTTAAAATTGTCACAGATCGCAATGTTGCATGCGTCTAATAAGGAAACTGTGGTATTATTAGATGATGTGACAGCAGAATTAGATATAACCGCACAACAACGTTTAATTGAGCGATTGAGCCAACTTGGTAGTCAAGTTTTCATTACCACTTTAGACCATGAATCTGTACAAAAGCATTTACATGATTTGTCTATTTCCTATCAATTATTCAATGTTGAAAACGGTTCTGTTCAAGTTGTTGTGCAATAATTTTTTGAAGTTTTCTCCATCTTTGGATAGACCTTTTTTTCACTAGGGAGTAACCATGAGTTCAGAAGATCAAGCTGCTTCTCAAACAGAACAAACCATTGAAAAGGCTTATGATTCCTCTAGCATCAAGGTATTACGTGGTTTAGACGCAGTACGTAAGCGTCCAGGCATGTATATTGGTGATACGGATGATGGTACTGGTTTACACCATATGGTGTTTGAAGTGGTGGACAACTCGATTGATGAAGCCCTTGCTGGTCACTGTGATGAAATTCTGGTTACCATTCACGAAGACGAATCTGTTTCTGTCGCAGATAACGGTCGTGGTATTCCCACAGATATTCACCCTGAAGAAGGTGTATCTGCTGCTGAAGTCATCTTAACGATTCTTCATGCGGGTGGTAAGTTTGATGACAACAGCTATAAGGTTTCTGGTGGCTTACACGGTGTAGGTGTTTCAGTTGTAAACGCTTTGTCTAGTAAACTGGAACTCACAATTCATCGTGCTGGTAAAATTCATGAACAAGAATACCGCCATGGTGACCCTCAATACCCTTTAAAGGTGGTGGGCGATACAGATCGTTCGGGTACACGTGTACGTTTTTATCCAAGTGCTGAAACATTCAGTCAGACCATTTTCAATGTCGATATTTTAGCTCGTCGTTTACGTGAACTGTCATTTTTAAATGCGGGCGTTCGAATTGTTCTACGTGACGAACGTGTTGGTTTAGAACATGTATTTGATTATGAGGGTGGTTTATCAGAATTCGTTAAATACATTAACGAAGGAAAAACGCATCTTAACGATATTTTTCACTTTACCACGCAAGCTGATAATGGCATTGGTGTTGAAGTTGCATTGCAATGGAATGATACGTACCAAGAAAACGTACGTTGCTTTACCAATAACATTCCTCAAAAAGATGGTGGTACTCACTTAGCTGGTTTCCGAGCTGCTTTAACTCGTGGCCTAAATAACTACATGGAAAACGAAAACTTACTCAAAAAAGAGAAGGTTGCGGTTTCTGGTGATGATGCACGTGAAGGTTTAACAGCTATTGTTTCAGTGAAAGTTCCTGATCCAAAATTCTCTTCTCAAACCAAAGAAAAATTGGTATCGAGCGAGGTAAAACCTGCTGTTGAACAAGCAATGAATAAAGCTTTTTCAGAATATCTTCTTGAAAATCCAGCTGCGGCTAAATCGATTGCGGGTAAAATTATTGATGCAGCGCGTGCACGCGATGCAGCGCGTAAAGCACGTGAAATGACTCGCCGTAAGAGTGCGCTTGATATAGCAGGTCTTCCTGGTAAATTGGCGGATTGCCAAGAAAAAGACCCAGCTTTATCTGAACTATATCTTGTCGAGGGTGATTCAGCAGGTGGTTCAGCGAAACAAGGTCGTAATCGTAAAATGCAAGCGATTTTACCACTTAAAGGTAAAATCCTAAATGTGGAACGTGCTCGATTTGACAAGATGATTTCTTCTGCTGAAGTTGGAACACTGATTACAGCATTAGGTTGTGGTATCGGTCGTGAAGAATATAATCCAGACAAATTACGTTACCACAAAATTATTATTATGACCGATGCGGACGTGGATGGTTCACATATTCGTACGCTGTTATTAACGTTCTTCTTCCGTCAAATGCCGGAATTAGTGGAACGTGGTCATATTTATATTGCTCAGCCACCACTTTATAAATTAAAGAAAGGTAAGCAAGAACAGTATATTAAAGATAATGATGCGCTTGAAACATATTTAATTTCGAATGCAATTGATGAGTTGGCATTACATATCAGTGCTGACGCACCTGCGATTCGTGGTGAAGCGCTTGCAAAAGTCATTGCTGATTATCAGACATCACAAAAAAGCTTACAGCGATTAACGATTCGTTATCCTGCAACTTTGTTAGATGCTTTACTTGGTTTAGATGCATTTAAATTAGATCAAAATCAAGATGAAGCTTATGTGACGTCTTGGGCTGAGCAATTGCGTCAAGCAATTGAAACACAACAGCCAAGCTTAAGACCTGAATTCACGCTCGAAGCATTCGAAAAAGAACTCGCAGATGGTTCACGTGAAACACATTATTGGCCACGTTTAACAGTGTATGTACACAACCTTCCTCATCACTATTTATTAGATGCTGGTTTGTTGGGTTCAGGTGAATATAAACGTTTACTTCAAAACTCAAAGAGTTGGTTTACGTTACTTGAAGACGGGGCTTATTTGCAAAAAGGTGAGCGTAAAGTCAATGTTGCTAACTTCCATCAAGTATGGCAACAAGTATTGGCAGATTCACGCCGTGGCATGATGATCCAACGCTATAAAGGCTTGGGCGAGATGAATGCAGAGCAGCTTTGGGAAACCACGATGGATCCTGAAAATCGTAATATGCTTCAAGTGACGATTGATGATGCAATTGAAGCAGATCGCATGTTCTCTTGTCTCATGGGTGATGATGTTGAACCACGTCGTGCATTTATTGAAGAGAATGCATTGAATGCAGATATTGATGCTTAATGCTATAAGTTAAAAAAAGCACTCTTAGGAGTGCTTTTTTTGTATCAATCTAAAATCTTAAGTCATTTTTTGGGAATTAATTTCAATAAAATGATGTGCTTGAAGTCACATATTTTATTTATTATATGAAATATAAAGATAATTAAATAAGCATTTACGAAATTAATAAATAATTAAAAATATAAAATTCAATAACTTATAATTAGATAATAAAAAATAGAGCAATAGCTCTATTTTTTTAAATAGAGAGTGATTAAAATTTTTGTCATGGAAAAGAATCCATTTAAATGCTTAAAAGGAACTAAGAATGAAAAAAACAACTCTGGCTTTATTGGCGGCTTCAACCATGGGTATGGTTTCAACTGCTCAAGCAAAGGTTGATGTGTGTGTATTTGATTTACTCGGTAAGTCTGGTGAATCGTTTCAAATGGCTCAAGAATGGGCATTGGCAGCAAAGGGCTGGGGTGCAGATATCAATCTGATTCCACGTCAAGATGAGGCTGTAGCCGATAATGATTTTAAAGCAGGTAAGTGTGATGCTGTTTTCTTAACAGCGATGCGTGCTCGTCAATATAACAAGTTTGTGGGTTCGATTGACTCTTTAGGTGGCGCACCATCAAATGCAATTGCACAACGTGCGATTACTTTTGCTTTAGACAAACGTAATGCTGCAAAGATGGTCACAAATCTCGGTGGGAAAAAATATGAAGTGGCTGGTATTGCACCACTAGGGGCAGCATATATTTTCGTGCGTGATAAAAAAATTGATTCAATCGAAAAAGCTGCAGGTAAGAAATTCGCAGTATTAAGCTATGACCCCGCACAAAAAATTATGGTGCAACGTGTCGGTGCTCAAGCAGTCGGATCTGATGTTTCAAACTTTGTTGCGAAGTTTAATAATGGTCAGGTGGATATGGTGGGTGCACCAGCATATGCCTATAAGCCTCTTGAAATTTATAAAGGTTTAGGTAGTACAGGGGCAATGTTTGATTTCCCTGTGGTACACATTACAGCAAACTTTGTGATGAAGCCTGAAAAATTCCCTGAAGGGTTTGGTCAAAAATCACGTGATTGGTTTGTTAAAAACTTGCCGAAAAGCTACGCAATGATCAAGCGTTTAGAGGGTGAAATTCCTGCTAAGTACAAAATGCAATTCTCAGCTGAAGAAAAGCTGAAATATCAAAAACTACTTCGTGATGGTCGTATGGATCTCACTAAACAAGGTATTTATGACAAAGAGATGATGTCTGTTCTTAAGAAAGCACGTTGCTCTGTCGATAAATCCAACTTCGAATGTTCACTTGGTGGTGAATAATTCTGATTTCTAAAGAAAAAATCCTAGACCTGGTCTAGGATTTTTTTTATTCATTTTATGTCATTTTCGCCAATGCACATTTATAAGAAAAAAGTATGCTTTAATCACAATAAGTAGTATTTAAATGATCTGTATCTAAAAACCATATACATACAGCATCTCAGGATCAGTATCTACACAATTGGATCGTGTAATCTCATTTTAGTTCAACACACTGACACTGAAGTTTAAGGTGTTCGATATGGGATATTCGAGACTATAAGAAAGAAGGAATAGGAAACAATAAAATGAATTTAACCAAAACATTATTATTATCAGCAGGTTTAATGACTGCTGCAACGGCTTCACAAGCAAAGCAAGTCGTCTGCGTGTTTGATCTCGTCGGGAAAAACGGCGATGTCTATGCGTTAATGAAAGATTATCAACTTGCTGCTAAGCAGTGGGGAGCTGATATTGAGCTTAAAGTCGGACAAAATGAAGGCGTAATTGCTGAAGATTTCAAAGCAGGTAAATGTGACGGTGTCAGTATCACAGGGATGCGCGGTCGTCAGTTTAATAATTTCACTGGCTCTTTAGATGCCATTGGTGCGATTACTAATCTCAATTTAGCTGTCAAAGTTATGCAAGGTTTAGCAAGTCCAACCTTTGCAAAGCATATGAAAAATGGCAACTATGAAGTTGCAGGAGTGATTCCTGTTGGCGATGCTTATTTAATGGTGCGTGATCGTAGTATTAATACGGTTGCTAAAGCTGCGGGTAAAAAGATCGCCGTACTTGATTATGATCAGGCACAAAAAATTATGGTACAGCAAATTGGTGCGCAAGCAGTGAGTTCTGATGTCACTAATTTTGGGAGTAAATTCAATAATGGCCAAGTTGATATTATTGGTGCACCAGCAGCGGTATTCCGTCCTTTAGAACTTCATAAAGGGCTAGGAACGAAAGGTGCAATTGTGAATTATCCAATTCTTCAAGTGACCGGTAATATCATCATTCGTCATGATAAATTCCCTGAAGGTTTCGGACAGAAATCGCGTGATTGGGTGAAAACACAATTACCACGTGCGAATCAAATTTTAGGCAAAATGAAAGCGGATATTCCGGCTAAATATTGGATGAATGTTCCAGCTGGAGATAAACCTGGTTATCAAAAATTAATGCGTGAATCTCGTATTGCACTTACTAAACAAGGTGTTTACAACAAACAAATGATGAAACTACTTTGGCAGTTCCGTTGTAAGAATGAACCGACAAACTTCGAATGTAGCTTGCAGGATGAGAACTACAAATAAGTTCATAGGACGTTACATTTAAATCCGATAAATTTACTCTGAATAAACTTTAAAGTTCGAGTTATGACCATATATTGAGTATGTTATACTTGATATATGGTCTTTTAATTTCAAAGCCTATTTAATTTTTTGAGGAATCCATCATGACTGCCCAAGCACTTGAGCTGACTGACAATGCTGCGAATAAAGTTCGTCAACTTCGTGAGAGCGAAGGAAATCAAGATTTGATGTTACGTGTATATGTGACAGGTGGTGGTTGCTCTGGTTTTTCTTACGGATTCAATTTTGCTGAATCTCAAAATGAAGACGATGCTGAATTTGTGAATGGTGATGTGAAGATGCTTGTTGACTCACTGAGTTATCAATATCTCGTTGGTTCAGTTGTGGATTATGTTGAAGGTTTGGAAGGATCACGCTTTATCGTGCAAAATCCTAATGCGACAACGACATGTGGTTGTGGATCTTCATTCTCAATTTAATATGCAGCAAAAAAAGCCCGCTAAGCGGGCTTTTTTTATGATAATTTTTGCTGTTCTTTCAGAATTAAATCAGTCAGCTCATGATAATTTTGAACTGGAATCCAATGATTCGCCTCTAAATGAATTTCCGTATATGGACCTTCAACATAATTTTGATTGAACTGAACTCCTTTAGCATCAATTGCAACGTCATCTTTGCCCCAAATAAATAAAGTGGGAACTTTGACTTTATTGAATAGCGTTTTATTAGAGCTAAAAGGTAAACCTCGATACCAATTGAGTGATGGGCTGAGCCGTTTTTCTATAATCATTTCTTGTTTAAAGTCATTTAATTGTTCAACTGTCATTCCAGAATTTTTTAATAAAGCCTCGCCAATTTGAGGTGTTTTATTAAAGAGCAACTCAGGTATCCATGGAAGCTGAAATAGTCCCATATAATAGGATTTAAAAAGTTGTGTACTGCTGTAAAAAGCCCGCATAAATGCTGCTTTGTGAGGGACGGAGATCGCGGTCAAATGTTTAATTTTATTAGGATAACGTAGAGCAACTTCCCAAGCAACGACTGCGCCCCAGTCGTGTCCTACGATATATGAAGGCTCTCCAATTAAGTCGAGTAGAACATTTACATCATCTGCTAAATGTTGAATGGCATAATCTGCACGTTTTTTCGGTTGAGCCCTTAAGCTATATCCACGTTGGTTTAACGCGTAGGTGCGAAAACCATGTTGGTTTAGTATTTCGGCACTATGCTGCCAAATTTTTGATGTTTCAGGAAAACCATGTAATAGCACAATTGGAGTGCCATCGATTGGACCGCTGTCTATTACATCAAAAATAAGATTGCCTTTTTGAAACTCAGTGATTCGTTGTTGTTTTTCCATGATCTATATCCTCTTTCCTTTACATATCTTTATCAAATTTGGATGATAGAACTAGGGCTGAACGGGTCAGTTCTAGGTGAAAGAAGGTCGTTCATTGTGTGACAATATTATGGGTTGATTAAACGGTGTATTTGTATTGGTATTTGTTTTTGTAAGAACGTTAAGCAAAGTCTCAAAGCTAAGGTCCGATAGCTTAAGCTCGGAGTAACCAAGTGGACATCTTCAGGGATTAGAGACCATTCAGGTAAAATATGAATTAACGTTGAGTTGACTAATTGATGGGCCACTTGGATTTCTGCAACGGCGGCAATACCTAAATGTGCTTCTACAGCAGCAAGTGCATGTTCGGATGGTGTCACCATCAAATGGGTATAAATTTTAAATTTTTTTATCGTACCGTTTTTGAAAAGTGTGATTTTGGACAGCTCGCGGTTATGCGAGATAAAATGATGATCACACAGTTGCTCTGGGTGTTCAGGAATGCCATAACGCATTTGATAGGTTGGACTGGCACATAAAATTCTTCGAACTTGTCCAACCTTTTGAGCATGGAGTGTAGAGTCTGCTAAATCACCAAGCCTGATGGCTAAGTCATATCCTCCAGAAATTAAATCAACTTTGCAGTCATTCAAATCAATTTCAATATCAATGTGTGGGTATTCAATTAAAAATTGAGAGATTAAAGGCAATACCACCAATTTTCCAAAAGTTCCCGAAGCAGCTATTCGAATTCGACCTTTGGGCTGTATTTCTAATTGTGTGAGATCATTTGTCAGCGATTCAATCTGATGAAATAGGGGGGAGATTTCTTTTAAGAAAATCTTCCCAGCATCAGTCAGTGAGCTTGAATTGGTATTTCGATTTAATAATCTAATATTTAAGGATTCTTCAAGTCTTGAAAGTCGATTGGATAACGTGGATTTAGCAATATCATAACGTCTTGCTGCCGCAGATAAACTTCCAGCATCTGCAATCAGTACGAACCAATATAGGTCATCGATTGAGTAGGGTAAGCTGTTCATAAAATCGAACACCACCTTTCATTTTTATTGTCTATTCACATCATTATAGAACCGCTAAGTTAAGTCAATTGATCAGATGTAGCAAATGATCTGATTTAGCAAATTGAGGACATAGCAATGACAATGAATTGTGATTTAGAAACTGGTACTTGTTCAGTAGCCGAATTGGAAAAAGGCCAAAATGCAGTGGTCAATGTAGCATCTGACCTCAGCCTGATTTATGTGGGTGACCCAATGTGCTCATGGTGTTGGGGAAGTTCAAATATCATTAAACAAGCGCGTGAATATGCAATTCAGCATGGTGTTGGCTTTCAAGTGATTAGCGGTGGTTTAAGACCTGGTGGAGGTGATGCTTGGATCGATACTTTCAAGAATTTTTTACGCACCGAATGGAAAAATATTCAGAGACTGACTCAACAACCTTTCACTGAAAAATTGTTAGAAAGAGCACATTTTAACTATGATACCGAGCCTTCAGCACGTGCTGTTTACGTTGCTCGACAACTTTGGCAAGACCATGATCATCATGATGAAAAACTTTTGGCATTTTTTTCAGCAATCCAATATAAATTTTATGTGGATGGTGAAGATCCGAACGAGCTTGAATATTATCGAAGTATATGTGAAACGTTTGAGCTGGATTTTGACGTATTCTCAAATTTGTTTGAATTACCTGAGACCCAAGCAGCGACCTATGAAGAGTTCAAGCTTAATCGAAGTTGGGGCATAAAAGGGTTCCCAAGTTTTGCGATACGTCATGGAGACAATGTCAAAATCATAGGCTCTGGTCATGTGGCATTGGAAAAATTAACACAAGCTATTGATGACTTAATCAAAGATGCGCGTATATAAGGAAAAGTTGAATGGCGATTATTCTACAAATTGATTTTCCCTATGATGGACCTTGGGGGCATGAAATGTTTGAAAGTTTCAAAACACTCGCGGATTCAATAGCAAATGAGAAAGGCTTGATTTGGAAAATTTGGACTGAAAATGAAGCGTCCAAAGAAGCAGGTGGAATTTACTTATTTGAAAGCCAAGCAGATGCAGAGGATTATCTAAATATGCATCTTCAGCGTTTAAGGGAAAATGGCTTTACTGAATGTAGACATCGAATTTTTGCTGTAAACTCGCCACTTTCAAAATTGAATTTTGCACCTGTTTAAGTAAATCGATGTATCAACTCAGGATAGTGGATACATCGATTCTTCATTTAAACCGCAGTGATCGTTCCTAAAACTCGATCTCCTTGAGCTCCTGTCACTTCAGGTAAATTACCAGCAAGTTGGTTTACAAATCGCATAGCCAACCACGCAAAAGCGGTCGCCTCCACCCAAGTCGGTGCTAATCCCAAATCTGCTGTGGTTTGAACACTCCACTCATGTTTACGTAAACGCCAACGTAATTGTTCTAATAATTGTGAGTTGTATGCACCCCCCCCACAGACATAAACTTCACCTGTGTCCATAGGGGAACGATAAATGGCTTTTTTAATGGCACGTGTCGTAAGTTTCATCAGCGTTGCTTGAACATTTTCAGGCGTATCTTCAAGTTCATCGTATTCAACATCGCTACGCCAATCGGCAATTTGTTCATCTAACCATTCCAAGTTAAAGTCTTCACGACCGGTACTTTTTGGCGGCTCTTTCGAGAAAAAGTCATGTGATTGCAAACGATCAAGCAAAGCACGAATAGGCGTACCATAAGCAGCCCAATTGCCATTTTCATCATAAGGCTGCCCTGTGTAACGTTCACACCAAGCATCCATCAAAATATTGGCTGGTCCAGTATCAAAACCATATACGCCTTTAGGATCACCCGCAGGTAACATACTGACATTGGCAATTCCACCGAGATTTAAGATCACACGGTGTATCGTCGGATGCTGAAATAAGGCTTGATGGAATGCTGGCACTAGAGGTGCACCTTGACCACCAGCAGCCATATCACGGCGTCTAAAATCTGATACCACAGGAATTTGAGTGATTTCAGTAATAATGTTGGGATCACCAATTTGAAGGGTAAATCCATGTTCGGGACGATGACGAATCGTTTGACCATGAGATCCAATGGCTTTTATTTGAGTTCTATCGAGATTATTTTCTTGTATAAGTTGATTGATTCCATGACCGATCATCTGTGCTAAAGCGACATCAGCTTTACCCATGCGGTCAATTTCATTATCGTCTGGCAAAGTAAGTGCCATCAGTTCATCACGTAAATCTGGATCAAAGGCTAATGTCAGCGTTGCATGGATCTGTAATGGATCAAAAGAAGCGGCTACAAAATCGACGCCGTCCATACTCGTGCCAGTCATTACACCAATGTAGATTGTGGTCATGATTATTCTTAAGCCTGCATTGTGCTGAAAAAGTGTTAGTATATCGCACAAATTGAACAACAGATGTATTTGGGTTTTGTGATGTCAAATTTCCTGCCTGCTGAAGAACAACTTGCCCTCATTCAACGAGGCACACATGAAATTATTTCAGAAGAAGATCTTCTGAAGAAATTAAAATTGAATCGTCCTTTGAAAATTAAGGCGGGTTTTGATCCTACAGCACCAGACTTACACTTAGGTCATACGGTATTAATTAACAAGCTTAAAGTGTTTCAAGACTTAGGTCATGAAGTATTCTTCTTGATTGGTGATTACACTGCGATGATTGGTGACCCAACAGGTAAAAGTGCAACTCGTCCACCATTGTCACGTGAGCAAGTCTTAGAAAACGCGAAAACCTATCAGGAACAAGTGTTCAAAATTCTTGATCCAAATAAAACTAAGGTGGTGTTTAACTCAGAATGGTTTGCTCAAAAAACTGCTGCTGACCTGATTCAATTGGCTTCACAGCAAACGGTTGCACGTATGCTTGAACGTGATGACTTTACTAAACGCTATAACAACCAACAGCCGATTGCGATTCACGAGTTTTTATATCCATTGGTGCAAGGCTATGACTCTATCGCGCTCGAGGCAGATGTTGAGTTAGGTGGTACGGATCAGACCTTTAACTTGTTGATGGGGCGTACTTTACAAGGTCGTTATAATCAAGAGCCACAAGTGTGTATCACTGTACCAATTCTTGAAGGTTTAGATGGCGTCAACAAAATGTCTAAATCTTTAGGTAACTACATTGGTGTATTTGATGCACCTGGTGCGATGTACCAAAAAGTACTTTCAATGCCAGACAGCTTAATTGAGCGATATTTCGAACTGCTGAGCTTCAAGTCAATGGAAGAGATCGAAGGCTTATTGAAAGAAATGGCTGAAGGTCGTAACCCTCAAGAAATTAAACGTATCTTAGCGCTCGAGTTAGTGGAGCGTTTCCATGGAAGCGAAGCTGCTGCGAATGCACATAAAGGTGCAGGGAATATCATCACAGAAGGTGAGCTTCCTGAAGGAACGCCAGAAGTGACGATTTCACGTGGTGAATTCGGTGGTGAAATGTTTATTGCTTCTATTGTTCGTGCAGCGGGCTTAACCAAAAATGCAGCGCAAGCCAAAGATGCTGTTTCACGTGGAGCCGTTAAAGTCGATTGGGAGGTGGTGGATGCATCATTCTCAATTAACGAAAATAAAACAGTGATTGTTCAAGCAGGTAAAAAGGCCATTGCTAAAGTCACTTTTACTGACTAAATCATAAAGTTTTGAATGATTCAAAAGCCATCCTAAGTGATGGCTTTTTTATGTCAAGAATGAAATGAAGATGAAAGATGGATTAATTTTTGGTTGTTCTGGTTGAAATCCATTAAAATGCGCCATCCAATACTTATTTGTTTGAATATCTATGATTCAGTTAGACCAACTTACCATTCGCCGCGGCGGTCGCATTTTATTTGAAAAAGCGTCTATGCAACTTCACCCTGGTTGGAAGATTGGTTTAACAGGTGTCAATGGTGCAGGAAAATCGACGTTGTTTTCAGCATTACTTGGAGGCATGGAATCAGATGGTGGCTCATTAACACGACCATCGGTTTGGACAGTGGCGCATATGGCGCAAGAGATTAAAGCGCTGGATATGAAAGCGATTGATTTCGTTCTATCCGGTGATGAAGAGTATTGGGATATCCAACACAAACTTGAGCATCCTGAGGGATTATCTGATCAAGATTTGGCAAATCTATATGGTCGTTTTGATGAAATTAGTGGCTACTCAGCGCCGTCTAAAGCATCACAACTGATGGCTGGGCTAGGCTTCTTTGAACATCAGTCAGAACTTAGTGTAAAAAGTTTCTCTGGTGGATGGCGTATGCGTTTAAATCTTGCACGTACTTTGATGAGTCGTTCAGATTTACTCTTACTTGATGAACCGACGAACCATTTAGATTTAGACGCTATTTTATGGTTAGAAGATTGGTTAAAAGCATATGAAGGCACATTGGTACTGATTTCGCATGACCGTGATTTCTTGGATGCCATTACCGACCATATTTTGCATATCGAAAACCAAGAATTAACGCTTTATACCGGCAACTATTCAACATTTGAACGTACCCGAAGTGAACGTTTAGCTCAGCAACAACAAGCCTATGAGAAACAGCTCGAGCTACGTGCACATCTGCAAAAATATATTGATCGTTTTAAAGCTAAGGCAACCAAAGCGAAACAGGCACAAAGTCGTATTAAACAGCTCGAACGAATGCAAGAGCTTTCTGCTGCGCATGTCGATACGCCTTTTACCTTTAGCTTCCGTGAACCCACCAAAATGAGTTCTCCGTTGTTACAACTGGATAGTGCTGATATTGGTTATGGTGACAAACTGATTGTGACCAATGTGAAACTACAAATCACGCCAACCAGCCGTATCGGTTTACTGGGAATGAATGGTGCAGGTAAGTCCACATTAATTAAATCATTGGTGGGTGATTTACCTTTAATTCAAGGTCAACGCAAAGCATCCGAATTACTTAATATTGGTTATTTCGCCCAACATCAAATGGATGCATTAGATGGTAATGCGAGTCCAATGTTGCAGTTATCTCGTATTGCAGATAAAAAGATTAGTGAAGCGACTTTACGCGCCTTCTTAGGGGGTTTTGGTTTCTCTGGTGAGCGTATGGATACGCCGTGTGAAAGCTTCTCTGGGGGTGAGCGTGCACGTTTAGCATTGGCTTTGATTGTCTGGCAGCGTCCAAATGTTTTAATTTTAGATGAACCGACCAACCATTTAGACTTGGATATGCGTCACGCATTAACTATGGCACTACAAGATTTTGAAGGGGCAGTGGTGCTGGTGTCACATGAACGTCAATTGATTGCAAGTGTCTGTGATGAGTTACTCCTAGTGCATAACGGTAAATGTCGTGAGTTTGAAGGTGATCTGGTCGCTTATGCAGACTGGTTACGTCAAGCACGTGCAGAGTTGATGAAGCAAGGGCAGCAAGCACCTGAGCCAGTAAAATCTCAAGTGATCGATAAGCCTGTAGTTTCTAAAGTAGATAAAGAAGCACAGCGTAAAGAAGCTGCGCGTCGCCGTGAAATGAGCCGCCCAATTCGTAAAAATATTGAAAAACTGGAAGCTGAGATTGCGAAAATCCAACTACGTCTAGGTCAGATTGAGGATGCTTTAGGGGATGCTTCACTTTATGATGCGTCTCGGAAAGATGATCTTTTAAAATTGATGAATGAACAAACTGAGCTTAAAGGAAAATTAGCACAAGCAGAAGAAAAAATGCTTGAACTGATGATGGAACTTGAAGAGTTAGAAAGTTCGTTTGATGAGTAATTTGTGATAAAAAGCCCAATGTAGATTGGGCTTTTGTATTAAAAAAAACTGAATACACTAAAATTATATATAATATATTGAAAAATAAAGTAATAAGGATCAGATGTTGAAAGAAAAAATAAAATTATTTGTTGATAATTTTGAAGCATATTGGGTTAAATTTGAGCAATATCTCATAGCATTCTTAGCAGGTTGCATTTCATACATATGGGGTAAATATAATTTTAGTTTCACATATAGTAATACTTTGATTTATATAACATTATTTTTTTATTTATGTATTATCATATTTATTGTTTCCTTAATTCTAACTTATTATTTCAATAAAGATTTACTAAATAAATTAAAAAAAAATAGAAAAAATACCTGAATTGAAAAAAGAAATTGATGAATTACAGGAAGCAGTAGCTGAATTTAAATTGCAGCAAATTGAGCATGCTTATACAAATGTTAATTCTAAATTTTTAGCTTATATAGCTGATAAAATTGAGCTGGATTTCACACAAAGGGTTTCATTATATTTGGTAGATAAAAAAAGAAACCTATTTCATATTGTTGGTCGATATTCAAAAAATGGTAATTATGATAAAAAACATAGAAGCACATTTAACATTAATAGTGGTACTTTAGGGCATATCTGGAGATGTAGTTCAAAAGAAAAAATATGTCTACCTTTAGAAGAAAAAAAGTATTTTAGAGAATGTCGTGAAAAATTTGGAATGCTTCAAAAGGATGTGCAAAAATTATCAATGAAAAGCAGAGAATTTTACGCTATTCCTATAAAAAAAGATTTGTCCTCTCAAATCGGTATCATTTTATTTGAAGCTGAAAAATGTGATACTTTAGATGAATCCAAGATAGATAATTGTATAACTGATATTAGACCTATCCTTGTACAGTTACTTAGTCAATATGAAGACTTAAGTGACATTACAGAAGGAAATAGAAATGAATAAAAAAATAATTAGCGATTTAATAAAATTCCTATGTATCAAATACCCTTATTCTAAAGAACTATCTAATGCACGTTTAACAAAGTTAATATATTTAATTGACTGGGAGGCTAGTAAAAATTTAGGTAGTCAAATAACTGAAATAGAATGGTATTTTGATAATTTTGGTCCTTATGTTAGTGATGTAGTTGATGTTGCTTCAGAGGATTCAAATATATCTGTTGAGAATACTAAAACTGTATATGGATCAAAAAAGACCTTAATTAAATATTGTGGTGTACTGCCTGAGATTAATCCAAAAATTAGCAAAATAGTTGATCAAGTTATCAATAACACTAAACACCTTAATTTTGATGATTTCATAAAATACGTTTACTCAACGCCACCAATTAAAAATAGTTCGAAATATTCTTATCTTAATTTTTCAGATTTTAAGTAAAAAAAACCGCGCTTTCGCGCGGTTCTCGTTTAAGAGGACAAATTATTTTTTGTCATCTTTCACTTCAGTGAACTCAGCATCTACAACGCCGTCGTCCGCTTTTTGTTGTTGACCAGCAGCATCACCTTGGAATGCATTTGGATCAAAACCTTGCGCACCACCTTGAGCACCCTGCGCAGCTTCATAAGCACGTTGAGTGATCGGCATGATGATGTTTTGAAGTGCTTCAGTTTTCGCTTTGATCGCGTCAACATCATTTTCTTTTGTTGCAGCTTCAAGTTCTGAAACAGCAGTTTCAACCGCAGTTTTTTCATCAGCAGTTACTTGTTCGCCAAGGTCTTTTACTGCTTTTTGAGCAGAAGAAACTAATGCATCAGCTTCGTTACGCGCTTTTGCTAATTCTTCAAACTTACGGTCTTCTTCCGCATTCGCTTCAGCATCCTTGATCATCGCTTCAATTTCAGCATCGCTCAAACCTGAGTTTGCTTTAATTTGAATCGATTGCTCTTTACCCGTGCTCTTGTCTTTCGCAGATACTTTCAAGATACCATCAGCGTTGATGTCGAACGATACTTCAATTTGCGGCACACCACGTGGAGCAGGTGGGATATCGCCCAATTGGAAGTTACCCAACAATTTGTTTTGTTGAGCCATTTTACGTTCACCTTGATAAACCGAAATGTCTACTGCAGGCTGGTTATCAGCAGCTGTAGAGAACACTTGTGATTTTTTCGCAGGGATTGTTGTGTTTTTCTCGATGATTGGAGTTAACACGCCACCCATTGTTTCAATACCAAGTGTCAACGGTGTTACGTCAAGTAATAGAACGTCGTTCTTATCACCTGAAAGTACAGCACCTTGGATCGCAGCACCCATTGCCACAGCTTCGTCAGGGTTCACGTCTTTACGTGGCTCTTTACCGAAGAACTCTTGTACTTTTTGTTGTACAAGTGGCATACGAGACTGACCACCAACCAAGATTACGTCAGAGATATCAGAAGTTGATAAACCTGCATCTTTAAGCGCAATACGACAAGGCTCAATTGTACGAGCAACTAGGTCAGCAACTAAACCTTCTAATTTTGCACGTGTTACATTGATCACTAAGTGTTTAGGACCAGTCGCATCAGCAGTGATATATGGAAGGTTGATTTCAGTTGCATTCGAAGAAGAAAGTTCAATCTTCGCTTTCTCAGCAGCTTCTTTCAAACGTTGAAGTGCAAGAGGATCGTTCTTCAAGTTTACGTTTTGTTCTTTCTTGAACTCTTCAACCAAGAAGTCGATTAACGCGTTATCAAAGTCTTCACCACCAAGGAATGTGTCACCATTAGTAGACAACACTTCGATTTGTTGGTCGCCATCAAGGTCAGCGATTTCAATGATTGATACGTCGAAAGTACCACCACCTAAGTCGTAAACCGCGATTTTACGGTCGCCTTCTTTCTTGTCCATACCGAACGCAAGCGCTGCAGCTGTTGGTTCGTTGATGATACGTTTAACATCTAAACCAGCAATTTTACCAGCATCTTTCGTTGCTTGACGTTGAGCATCGTTGAAGTATGCAGGAACAGTAACTACCGCTTCAGTAACTGTTTCACCTAAGTAATCTTCCGCAGTTTTCTTCATTTTCTTAAGAACTTCTGCAGAGATTTGTTGTGGTGCTAGTTTCTTGTCGTTTACATCAACCCAAGCATCGCCATTGTCAGCTTTGATGATTTTGTAAGGTACAAGACCAATATCTTTTTGAACTGCTTGATCTTCGTAACGACGACCGATCAAACGTTTGATCGCAAATAATGTATTTTTCGGGTTTGTTACCGCTTGACGTTTAGCTGATTGACCAACAAGGATCTCGCCATCTTTATACGCAATAATAGACGGAGTTGTACGAGCGCCTTCAGCGTTGTCGATTACTTTAACTTTATCGCCTTCAAGTACTGCAACACATGAGTTTGTAGTACCTAAGTCAATACCAATAATTTTAGCCATTGATGTGTTCCTCGAAAATTTTGTTGTGATCTTTCACTTGTTATCCGATATGAGAGCCATTCATTATTTTTCAAGTTAAAAACTTAAAAAATTTTTACAAACTCCCGTATTTCTTGACTTATTGGCCTACCATGACCATTGCAGGACGAAGTAAACGGCCAGAAAGGGTGTAACCTTTTTGAAGTACCGTACCAATCTCACCCGCTTTTGCATCTGGGGCAATACCTACTGCTTGATGCAAATCAGCATTAAAACCATTTTCAGTGTCAACTGCCACAACACCAAATTTTTCTAATGTTGCTAATAATGACTTCAGTGTGAGTTCTACACCTTCTGATAAAGGAGTTTTTTCATCACCTGCAGCAGCAATTGCACGTTCAAGGTTGTCAACTGAATCCAATAATTCTTTTGCAAATTTCTCTAAAGCAAATTTTTTCGCAGTATCCGCCTCACGCTCTAAACGTTCTTTGGTTTTTTCTGCTTCATACTTCGCATTTGCAGCAACTGCTTTTTCATATTTTAAGTTTTCAGTCAGCGTTGCGATTTGCGCTTGAAGGTCTTCTACAGAAACTTCAACTTCAGCTTGTTGATTTTCAACTTGCTGTTCAGTTTGTTCCGTTTGAACGTCCTGAGTTTGTTCGTTTTGCTCATTTGCCATGGAAGATCTCCGCTTAAATGGGTTTTTAAACATGTACAGTCCTTTGGCATCAGTGTTAACTGCGTTAATCTGAACTGCCATGCGTGTGTAATTCATCAATACAAAGGTAATGTGGGCGACTATAAATAATTCAAGCTTAAACGATGTTTATTTCTACTAAATTCATCTTTACAACAAGGAATGAAAATTTTCGATCCATTTAGAGGAATCTAAAGTCTAGAATAAGAAGAGGAGATGAACTGAAGAACGATTATAAAAATATGATTTTGTATATATTTTATATATAAAATATATAGATTCAGATAAAACAAGTCTTTCCTTTTAAAGAATCAAATCTGTATTATCTTTAACCAGATACTAACGCTGTAGTTTCTATTTATTTTGTTTTTGCTTTTTAATAGCTCATCCAACCTCCTTGGATGAGTTTTTTTTTGCTTATCGAGATCTGAATAACAATGTTAAGCAACCGATATAACGTGTAGCCACACTGTGATTCAGTCACATTCAAAAATGACTCATATCGCGCCACATATTCACAAAAAAATAAATTAAACAAATGGCTTAGGAGATATATTCAACTATAAAAGTTAAATTGCATTTTCTTTACACTTTTTTCATAAGTTCAACCTGAAGTCATCGAAATTTGAACCAAGAACTGACGCATGAAATAAAAAAGTCAGGAATGATAAGCCTTCAAAGTTAACTCTGACTTTGAATGTTTCAAGTAAGGAATTAAACAATGAAAAAATTAGGTCTCATTTCCCTGGCTTTTGCAGCTATTGGTTTTGCTACTGTAGGTTGTACTTCAAACCAATCTGCTGAAACTGCTCAAGCGACCACACAAACAGATGCTTCAATAGCGCAAGCGGCAACTACTGAAATGGATACCCAAAATGGTGTGGCTGTACAAGCTGACCCAAGTGTAGAGTCTGCTGAACCGGTTCAAGCTGTCCCAGCTGAAGGTGCAGAAGCCCCTCAAGTTGTTGAGTAAAATGCAATGAAATTTAATTCATTTAAACTGCTTATAATGGGTTAAATTTTATGAAAATGCAGAGAATAGAGAGTAAATAGGATGCCTTTACTGTCTATTTTTAGAATCACAGCACTTAAAAAAACCTAACATTCAAATGTGAATGTTAGGTTTGTGAGGTAACTTTAAATCAATTGTCTTGAGTCCAAGAAAGCTTAACGATCTCGGCGATCGTGTTGACGTTCCTGTTCTCGCTTCTTGCGGTCCTGTTCTAAGCGCTTACGTTGTTCTTCAATCGCTTTTTTACGATTATCTTGATTCCAACGATTACGTTCAGCTTGACGTTGTTTTAGAATTTCCTTGTGACGTTGTTCAATCTGTTTACGACGATCATGCTCAGCACGTTCTTTATTACGTCGATCTGCTAATTCACGTTGTTGGCGTTGACGTTCATATTCACGTTTGCGCTTTTCTTGTTCAAGGCGCTGTTGATGTAAACGTTGTGCGCGTTCTCTCTCCCAACGTTGACGGTCATAGTTGCGATCATAATCACGATCATAACGATGGTCATAATTACCATTATAATAAGGGCCATCGTCAGGGAAGGCCACACAACCGACTGCAAGAACTGCTGTGGCCAATGACATTATCATTACTTTTATTGCCATAGCTTTCACCTTTATATGTTGAATCAGGACAACCAAAAAATTCCTGATGTTGGATTAAATAGTCAATGACAAGACTGCTATAGTCAGATTAGCGTAAATGGGATTGAAGTTTGTATATTGATCAGTAGACTTAGTTAACAAAATAGTCATGAAATGGCTGATCGTGTAGAAAATATGAAGAATACGGATTTTTAAAAGGATCGGAATCGTGAATCAAAAAATACAACAATTACTTGAAAATGGTCAGGGTTCTGCAGGACGTGCATTAGATCGACTCCCAAAGATCGTTCAAGAATCTCTAGTGAAGTTACTTGGCTATCCCTATGACTATCCTCAACTCGATAGCTTTACAAAATGCTTGATGGCTGCACAGTTGAAACAAGGAAAATCAGGCTTTATTGGCGCTGATATTGATAAATCAAGAAAAGAATTTGAAAATCAAATCCAATCCATCACACATAAATCATCTCATGTTCAATATGTAGAAGATATTCGTCTTCCTTTACAAAGTGGTACTGTATTTGCCAGACATTATCATCCTGCTCCGAATAAAAAACTACCAATGATTGTATTTTATCATGGTGGTGGGTTTGTTGTCGGAAGTGTGAATACACATGATGAAGCGTGCCGAATCATTGCGAATTATGCAAAAGTACAAGTGATCAGTATTGATTATCCTTTAGCGCCAGAAGTTTCTCCACAATCATTGATTCAATCATGTGAAGACGCATTGGCATGGGTATATCAAAATCGCCGTCACTTTAAAATCTTAAAAAATCGTATTGCTGTAGCAGGAGATAGTGCTGGCGGTAATATTAGTGCTGTCGTTGCTCAACGTGCATTAAATGCCAGTTATGCGCCTCAAGCTCAATTTTTAATATATCCTGCGGTAGATTTCAAAAGTCGTCATCCATCATTCTTTGCGTATAAAGATGGTTTAGTATTAACCAACAGCGATATTGACTATGTGACAGAATACTACGCGACAAGACATAAAGTTGCTTTGGATAATCCACTAATCTCCCCAACATACGGTAATCTAAAAAAATTGGCACCAGCCTATGTTGTTACAGCGGGACATGATGTATTGCATGATGAAGGCAAAATTTACGCCCACAAATTACGTCAAAATGGCACTAAAGTGTTGTATCAAGATTTTGAAGATCAAACACACGGATTTATTAATCTAACGCTAGTCTCAGGGCGTTCTAAAAAATTGTTGATTGAAATGAGTAAAGAGTTTAGAAGATTTTGGGATAAAAATAGTTAATAGATGCTTACTTTCAAATCCTGAGATTCAAACGAAACTCAGGATTTTTTCTTTATATACAGTAATCGAATAAAAATACTTTGATGCTTAACAAAAAATTGAATCTTTTCTGGCGATTGATTCGTGAATAATAGATAAGATAAAACATCAATAAGAGGATAGCGTATGTTAAAAAAAATGATGTTAGGTGCTTCTGTTGCGGCAATGAGTACTTTGTCTTTGGCAGCAAATACGCATATGCAAATCAAAACATCAGCAGGAGATATCGAAATCGAGTTGTTTAATGATAAAGCTCCGATTTCAGTAAAGAACTTTGAAACTTATGCGAAAGCTAATTTTTATAACGGCACAATCTTCCATCGGGTTATTCCAGGGTTCATGATCCAAGGTGGAGGATTAGATGTATCGATGAAAGAAAAAGCGAATCGACCTCCAATCAAGAACGAGTCTTATAATGGCTTAAAGAATAACCGTGGCACTTTAGCCATGGCACGTACAAACCAGCCTGATTCAGCAACAAGCCAATTTTTTATCAATATTGCGGATAATGATTTTCTAAATAAAGCGCCAATGAATCCTGGTTATGCTGTGTTTGGTCAGGTAACTAAAGGCATGGATGTTGTCGATAAAATTGCAAAAGTGCCTACTGGTAGATTTGGTATGCATCAAGATGTGCCAAAAAATCCTATTAAAATTTTAAGTGTGAATATAAAACCTTCAAAAGCGAAATAGTGATTAAAAAAAGAAGCAGAAATATTAAATTAATATTTTTGCTTCAATATTATAGGGTTAAGTGTAAATGTGATTATTAATGAATCATAATGGTGCATAAAAATAGAACACTCAATAAAACATGAGGTTAAAAGCACTTGCAATGATTTCGAAATGCTC
>NZ_JBWYIK010000015.1:0-47706 GCF_056779735.1 Acinetobacter sp. 24-47-67 | reverse complement strand
TTGCGATAGCAGCAGTTAAAGTTGTTTTACCATGGTCAACGTGACCGATTGTGCCCACGTTAACGTGTGGCTTATTACGTTCAAACTTAGCCTTAGCCATGAGATCTTCCTTTTTAAACTACTCATGGAGGATCACTCCATGAGCACTTGGTTTTAAACTATGAATTAGTTGGGCTTATAGTAATCGAAAGATTACTCGTCGTCACCTTTTTTACCACCAGCTTGGAACTTAGCAATGATGCCTTCAGCCACGTTACGTGGAGTTTCAGCATATTTAGCAAATTCCATAGAGTAAGTCGCACGACCTTGAGACATAGAACGCATGTGTGTTGCGTAACCGAACATCTCAGAAAGTGGAACTTCAGCACGGATTGCTTTAGTACCGCCAGGTAAATCGTCCATACCTTGAACCATACCACGACGACGGTTTAAGTCACCCATGATATCGCCCATGTAGTCTTCTGGAGTTTCTACTTCAACTTTCATGATAGGTTCAAGAAGAACAGGATCTGCTTTCATGAAACCATCACGGAATGCGTAAGAACCCGCCATTTTGAACGATAATTCGTCAGAGTCGACATCATGGTAAGAACCATCGAACAATGTCGCTTTGATGCCAACAACTGGGTAACCAGCTAGGACACCATTCTTCATACGTTCTTGAATACCTTTGTCTACAGCACCAAAGAATTCTTTAGGTACAACACCACCAACAACTTCTTCAGCGAACTCGTAGTCTTTACCAGCTTCAGGATCCATTGGCTCTAAACGTACATATACGTGACCGAATTTACCTTTACCACCAGTTTGACGAACAAACTTACCTTCTTGCTCAACAGATTTTTTAATCGTTTCGCGGTAAGCAACCATTGGTTTACCAATGTTCGCTTCAACACCGAATTCACGCTTCATACGGTCAACGATGATGTCAAGGTGAAGCTCACCCATACCAGCAATAATAGTCTGACCAGATTCTTCATCAGTACGAACGCGGAATGATGGATCTTCTTTCGCCAAGCGGCCCAAAGCAACTGACATTTTTTCTTGGTCAGCTTTAGTTTTAGGTTCAACTGCAAGTGCAATTACTGGCTCTGGGAATTCCATACGCTCCAATGTGATCACGTTGTTTTCATCACAAAGTGTATCACCTGTAGTCGTATCTTTAAGACCTACACATGCCGCGATATCGCCCGCACGAATTTCTTCGATGTCATGACGGTCATTAGCGTGCATCTGTACAATACGACCAACACGTTCACGTTTAGATTTAACAGGGTTATAAACTGCACTACCAGCTTTTAGAACACCTGAGTAAACACGAACGAATGTCAAGTTACCAACGAATTTGTCGTTCATAATTTTGAACGCAAGCGCAGCAAACGGTGCTTCATCAGACGCTTCACGAGAACCTTCTGTCTCATCTTTGTCGTCTAAGATACCTTTAATTGCTTCAACGTCAGTAGGTGCTGGTAAGAATTCAATAACAGCATCCAACATACGTTGAACACCTTTGTTTTTGAACGCTGAACCACAAAGCATTGGTTGAATTTCATTCAACAATGTACGTGCACGAAGACCACCGATGATTTCTTCTTTAGTCAAATCACCTTCTTCTAGGTACTTATCCATGAGTTCTTCTGATGCTTCTGCAGCAGCTTCAACCATGTTCGTACGCCATTCTTGAGCAAGCTCAACAAGGTCAGCAGGAATTTCACCGTATTCAAACTTCATACCTTGAGATGCTTCATCCCAGATAATCGCTTTCATTTCGATAAGGTCTACTACACCTTGGAAGTTTTCTTCTGCGCCAACAGGAATCACGATTGGCACTGGATTACCACCAAGACGTGTTTTTACTTGTTCAACAGCACGGAAGAAGTTTGCACCAGTACGGTCCATTTTGTTAACGAACGCAATACGAGGTACTTTATATTTATTTGCTTGACGCCATACAGTTTCTGACTGAGGTTGTACACCACCTACAGCACAGTAAACCATGCACGCGCCGTCAAGAACACGCATAGAACGCTCAACTTCGATCGTGAAGTCAACGTGTCCCGGTGTGTCAATTACGTTAATACGGTGTTGTTCGAACTGGTTACCCATACCTTTCCAGAAGCAAGTTACTGCTGCTGAAGTAATGGTAATACCACGTTCTTGCTCTTGTTCCATCCAGTCAGTTGTTGCTGAACCTTCGTGAGTTTCACCTAGTTTGTGGCTCTCACCTGTGTAGAACAAAATACGTTCAGAAGTCGTTGTTTTACCAGCATCAATGTGTGCTGAGATACCAATGTTACGGTAACGAGAAATTGGGGTTTGACGAGCCATGATTTCTTGCATTCCTAAATTTTGTTGTTTAAAACAGGACGCTTTAAGCTGCTGAGCAGCTTAAAGCGATTCGATGACAAATCAGTGAAACCCGACTTACCACCCTCCTGAATAGGGGCTGTTTTATCCGCTTAGAAACGGTAGTGAGAGAAAGCTTTGTTGGCTTCAGCCATACGATGCACATCTTCACGTTTCTTGATCGCTGAACCTTTACCTTCAGCTGCGTCAAGCAACTCACCAGCAAGGCGTAACGCCATAGTTTTTTCAGAACGCTTAGCAGCAGCATCTACTAACCAACGCATCGCTAGAGCAGTACGACGGGATGGGCGTACTTCCATAGGAACTTGGTATGTAGCACCACCAACACGGCGTGCTTTTACTTCGACCATAGGACGAACTTTTTCAAGAGTAGTCTCGAAAAATTCAACTGGGTCTACTTTAGATTTTTCTTGAACGCGGTCTAAAGCACCGTAAACGATACTTTCAGCAATAGATTTTTTACCATCTTGCATTACGTGGTTCATGAACTTAGCGATTGTTTGGCTGCCGAACTTAGGATCCGGAAGGATTTCACGAGCAGCGACTACGCGACGTCTTGGCATTTTAATACTACCTATAAATATGACACTTCAGGTTTATCCAGCAGCAGTACAAAGTGTCATGTACTATTCGCTGGCCTTACTACACGTCGCTTGAATTTCACAAAATTAAATGCAGAAATCAGACAAGCGAGACGATAAAGGATTGCAGTTCTATACGTTTAAGAAAATGATCTAGTTAGATTATTTCTTAGGACGCTTAGTACCGTATTTAGAACGAGACTGGTTACGATCTTTAACACCAGCACAGTCTAAAGAACCACGAACGGTATGGTAACGTACACCTGGTAAGTCTTTAACACGACCACCACGGATAAGAACAACACTGTGCTCTTGTAGGTTATGGCCTTCACCACCGATATAGCTAGATACTTCAAAACCTGAAGTTAAGCGAACACGGCAAACTTTACGCATTGCTGAGTTAGGTTTTTTAGGTGTAGTTGTGTAAACACGTGTACAAACACCACGACGTTGTGGACAAGCCTTCAACGCAGGAACTTTTGATTTTTCAATCAAAGTCGTACGACCCTTACGGATCAACTGATTTGTTGTTGCCATGTGGCAATTCTCCCGTTAATAAAAAGCCCCAAAAAATACTACTTTTTGAGGGCATGCAATTGTAAGCCAAGAAGTAAAAATGGTCAACATTCAACATGACATCAAATATTGACCATTGTGTGCTTACAACGAAATTTTCAGAATGATTTGATCAACCATTCATAACTAAATTTATTGTTTTTTCTGTGACGCAGGTAGTGAGTTTGCTGCTTCGTCTTTCTTTTTTGAATTACGACGCTTAGGAGACGCTTTTACCTGCACAATAGGTTCGCCTTGAGGCTGGTCTTTATCAGCGTCTTGAACACTTTCATTAGAAGCCGATTCCACATGTTTTTCAGCTAAGGCCTTAAGACCATCCTCAACACTGACCGCTTCTTCTTTTTCAGACTCGGCAGATTTTGCTTCAATTTTAATTGCTGAAATTGAATCATTATGAACTGCAGACTCATCAACTTGAATAGACTCTTCTCCTTCAAGTTTTTTTGCAAACTCTTCAACCTCAACCACTAACTCATTATTGATTGACACTGCGGAATTCAATGCGAGTGAAGATTGCTTTAATAATTCTGTACCGCGCTCAAAGGCCTCCTGAACAGTTACCTGCTCATCTGGATGTTGGAGAATGTACTGCTGTGCTCCTGAAAAAACAGCTCTAGCTTTAGAATGAGCCTCTTCCACCAAACGCCAGCTATATACTGCACCAATACCAGCACCAGCCACAGGTGCTAATTTAGATAAAATTGAAATTTGAGGAATCTGATTCAACCAATTCCATTTATAACCACCTTCAGGATTACTCAGCCAATTTTTTAAAGCCGTGAAGTCGTTACTAGAGCCCAATAGGGTTTGTAGCTGATGAGTATCTTGTGTTTCCAATAAATTTGCGACTGTTCTTAATGCCACTAAAAGTGTTTGCTTTTCCGCAATAACACCTAAATCGACTTGTTTGAATACATACTCAACGATCTCTTGCTCTTGACGATGATTAAGTTCAAAACCGTGCGCGCGCCCTTCTTGGTAAATACTACGCAACGTAAATGCTAACGAGAAAGGAATATCGATGGCCGTACCAACTACGCCTGTCGCACCAGACACTGCCCCCTGAACCGCTGCAATCAACTTATTTTGATTGGCTAATGCTTCACCGATACGATTCGCACGATCAGGGCTTGATTTAAGTTCATCCAAGCTTTTTGCACCAACTTCCTTTAACACATGCTCAACTGAACTTAACTCAGAAACAAAATCATTCAATTTATCAAAAAAATAATCTGCAACTTTGTTGTTTAAGTCCGGAGAGATAAAAGAAGCAACATTATTTAATTTACTATAATGACGACCAAAAATTTTTTGAGAAACTTGAGGGACATGATCACGAAATAATTGTTGAGGGGTTTCGTACTTTTTTTGTTCAGTCATTTTTCTCTCATCTAAAGTTATGTCAATAATTTTTTGTGGATCAGGTTGTTGCGTCAATTTCGCAATTGATCCTGGTGCAACATGTTGTGCCAGTTCAAATCCAGTAGCACTGAGCTTTTTAGCCACTCCAAATGCTTTTGATACCAGTCCGCTTGATTGCTTATTATTAGAATTTGCCATTTACAACCCTCCTTCGCATTTATCACTTATGTTTAAAATTCTATGTGCAGTCAAGAGTTATCTCAACTTTATCGTGTTTTATTCGGTTGCAATATAGTGAACATATCTGCCAATAAGCGTTTTAACGCTGCGATATTGATTTGCCATAAGAATTTAAAATAGATTCTGATATCATGATACGAATTTTTGACAAGATCTTATGGACTTTTACATCAAATCAAATCGATGTGAATTTTTCCATAAAATGACTTCACCATAATAGGGAATTGTAAATGAAACGTGTTGTAATCACTGGTATGGGCATTAACTCATGCATTGGTAATACATTAGAAGATGTAAATCATGCCTTACAAAATGGTATTTCAGGCACACGTTTTAACCCAACTTATGCTGAACTTAATTTTAAAAGTCATGTTAGTGCTGCAGCAGAACAAAATTTTGACGGTATTGACCGTAAACTGAAACGCTTCATGGGTGTATGTGCGATGTATGCCTATAACGCTGCAGTCGCTGCGGTTGAAAATGCGGGTCTAACCGCTGAAGATCTTGCGGGCAATCCTCGTTATGGTATTGCGGGTGGTTCAGGCGGCAACTCTACAGCTTCTGTCGCTGAAATGATTGAACTTCTTGAAGAGAAAGGCGCACGTAAAATTGGCCCTTTCTTTGTTCCACGCAATATGTCAAATACTATTACAGCTAACGTTGGTGTGGCATTCAAATTACAAGGTATCGCTCACTCTATTACAAGTGCTTGTGCAACCTCAGCTGATGCCATTGGTTACGCATACAACCTGATTCAACTTGGCAAACAGGATCTAATGCTCGCTGGTGGTGGTGAAGAAGACCATTGGTCACAAAGTCTATTATTTGATGCAATGGGTGCTTTATGCTCAAAATATAATGACTCACCAGAAACCGCTTCTCGCCCTTACTCTGCTGATCGTGATGGTTTTGTCATTGCTGGCGGCGGTGGTTTCGTGGTACTTGAATCTCTTGAGCATGCTCAAGCGCGCGGTGCAAATATTCTTGCTGAAGTCGTTGCATATGCAGCCAACTCTGATGGTGCTGATATGGTCGCACCATCAGGTGAAGGTGCAACACGTTGCATCTTGATGGCACTTGATGAAGCAAAACAGCATGGTGTTGAAAAAATTGATTATGTAAATACACACGGCACATCTACACCAGCTGGTGATGTGACTGAATTGAAAGCAATGGAACGTGCATTCGGTGAAGGTCAAGTACCACCTTTAAGTTCAACAAAATCTATGACAGGTCATAGCTTAGGCGCTGCAGGTGTACAAGAAGCGATTTACTCTATTCTCATGATGCAGAATGACTTTATTGCACCAAATATCAACGTTACTGAGCTTGATGAAG
Organism: Acinetobacter sp. 24-47-67; assembly: GCF_056779735.1. NCBI lineage: Bacteria > Pseudomonadati > Pseudomonadota > Gammaproteobacteria > Moraxellales > Moraxellaceae > Acinetobacter > Acinetobacter sp. 24-47-67. The sequence continues at coordinate 41,242 of NZ_JBWYIK010000015.1, read as the reverse complement.
GTGCAAAACCATTTGATATCGTACTTGAAAAACGCGATACAAAACTGAATACTGTAATGAGTAACAGTTTTGGTTTCGGCGGCGTAAATGCCTGCCTCATTTTCAAGAAATGGGAAGGCTAATTTAATTCCGCCCATAATGGGTGATTAGATGGATGCTCCTTCAGATGCTTTCCTATGGGTAAAAGCATTACATATTATTGCTGTGGTATGTTGGTTCGCTGCTTTGTTCTATCTACCACGGCTTTATGTTTATCATGCGATGAGTGAAGATGCCATAAGTCATCAACGCTTTGAAGTCATGGAACGTAAGCTTTATCGTGGCATTATGTGGCCTGCGATGATCGCAACATTGATCACTGCACATTTTTTAGTGGACTGGGGTGATGCAACTCGACATTATCATGAAGCTTTATGGTTTTATTTAAAAGTTGGTTTAGTCGGATTACTGGTCATATACCACCTAGTGTGTGGATATTACCGTAAAAAACTCATTGATAATGCACACTATAAAAGTCATAAGTTCTGGCGCTATTTCAACGAAATGCCCACATTGATCTTATTCGCAGTTGTAATTTTAGTTGTGGTCAAACCTACATTCTAACTAAAGAATATAAAAAAACCTCCATTCGTGGAGGTTTTTTCTTTCTCTAAAAATTAATTATGGTTACGCTTACGCATACGTGGTTTATAAAGAACACGGTATGTTACAGCTAACAGAATCAACCAGATTGGGCTAATCATCAAAGCTTTAAGCGTGTCTGGCTCTAAACTTAAAATGATTAATGCAAATAGCAAAAATGCCAATACAACGTATGACATTGCCACTCCACCCGGCATTTTAAAATTCGACTTTTCATGTAGCTCAGGTCGCAATTTACGGTAGCGTATATAGCACACCATGATAATCGCCCAAATACTAATGAAAAGAATCACACACAGCGAACTTGCTAATGTAAAAGCTTCCATCGTATTTGGCACAAAATACTGAAATGCTGCACCGGCCATAATAAATGTACATGAAAAGATTAATCCCTTAGCAGGTACGGCACGACTTGAAAGTTCTGCTAGCTTTTGAGGGGCTTGGCCGTCACGTGCCAATCCAAATAACATTCGACTGGTAGAAAAGACGCCACTGTTCATGGAAGACATCACAGAAGACAAAACCACTAGGTTCATAATCACAGCAGCTGAACCAATACCCGCAAATAAAAATAATGTCACAAATGGACTTTGATCTGCTGGGATATTGATCCAAGGTGTCACAGACATAATCATGATCAACGAAAGCACATAGAAAATGATAATACGTGTCGGAATAGCATTAACCGCTTTTGGTAAATTTTTTTCAGGATCTTTGGTTTCCGCAGCCATCGTCCCGAGTAACTCTACACCAACAAAGGCAAACATTGCGATTTGAAAGCCTGCCAAAAAGCCCATGGTTCCTTTCGGGAACATTCCACCATGAGACCAAATGTTACTGAAGCTTGCAACAGCACCACTTGGTGACTGAAAACTCGTAAACACCATGAAGGCACCCACCAAGATCAATCCAATAATGGCTAAAATTTTGATTAATGCAAACCAAAACTCAATTTCACCAAAAAGTTTTACAGTGACTAAGTTAATTGCGAGTATGAATAAGACACATCCTGCACTAATCGCTGCTTGCCCCATTGGGGTAAACATTTGATCTGGAGGTAACCAAAAACTGAGATAATTGATAATTGCTGCTAAATCAGCAATACCGACCAAAATCCATCCCAGCCAATAGGACCAACCAATATAATACCCTGCACCTGGTCCAATGAGATCATGTGCCATATCAATAAATGATTTGTAGTGCAGATTAGATAAAAGAATTTCACCAAGGGCACGCATCAAGAAAAAAAACATAGCACCAATAATCATATAAATGATGATGATTGAAGGTCCTGCAAGTGAAATCGTTTTTCCTGAGCCCATAAACAACCCTGTACCAATCGCTCCACCGATGGCGATGAGTTGTAAATGTCGATTTGAAAGCTTACGCTGTAATTCATTGGGAGATGATTGTTCATCAATATTTGTGGTTGTCATTATTCAACATCCTTTTACACCATCTAATCTAATCGATCAGCCTAAATTCCGCTTCAAACTGAGATTCGAGAGATTTTGTTATTATGAGAGGAGCCATAAATGACTCTTCCTCGTGAAGTCTTACTTATATTCAGTTATTTCAATGCAGCAATCACTGCGATTTCAATTAACCATTCTGGATTAACGAGGTCAGCCTGAATGGTTGCTCGTGATGGTGGTATTGAATCCTCCATCCATTCAATCCAAATTTGATTGAAGATTTGAAAATCTTCCAAATTCTTCACGAAAACTTGTGCTGACAATAAACGAGATTTATCTGTGCCTACTTGAGCCAAAAGAGCGTCGATCGTATTCAGCACATCTTTCGTTTGTAAGGCGATATCAGGCGTCGTAATCTTAGGTACTTGACCAGAAAGATAAGCCACTTGATTAAAGACTGTAACTGCACTCATCACGCCATTACTATTGAATTTTTGAATATCCTGATTTTGCATATTAATTCCTTGATTACTCAGTATCGATCCTAGTGTTGATCGTTGAATTTTTAACATTAAATTTCTAGAACAAATCGAACCCGCGTCGTTACGCCACACATTAACTCATATCCCACAGTACTCGCTCCTGCAGCGACCTCATCAATCGGTAACAAACTTCCGTACTTTGAGACGCCCCACAGTACGACTTCACTGCCAATTTTTGCATCTTCAATATGCGTGATATCAACAGCTAGCATGTCCATACTTACACGACCAATTAAAGAAGTTTTTTGCCCATTCACAAGCACTGCTGTGCCAGATTGAGTAATCCGTTGATATCCATCTGCATATCCACAAGCGACAATGCCAATTTTCATAGCTTGTTCTGCAAAAAATGTCGATCCATAGCCAATACTTTGCTGAGGATTAATTTCTTGAATTGCAATCAATTCACTTCTTAAAGACATTGTTGGTTTTAAGTCCCAATCTTGAATAGTATGGGTTGGATAATCCGGTGAACTCCCATACAACATAATGCCACTACGTACAATGTTAGAGTGGACATGATTGGCATGTCTAAGAATGGCTGCGCTATTACTTACTGAGCAAGGACCACCTAAAGCACTGACGATTTGATTGAATACTGAAATTTGATAGTCAACGCCAACCTGATTCAAGCGCTCGCCATCAGCATCAGAAAAATGTGTCATGTGAGTGATTGATGACACTTGCGGCAATTCAGTTAACAGACTCCAAATTTCAGAGTAACGTTGAGGTTGGAATCCTAAACGATTCATGCCACTGTTCATTTTCAGAAAAATATTAAAATGAGCATCTAAACCGCACCGCTTAATCCATTCGACTTGAATCTCGTTATGAACGGTAAATTGAAGATCCAAATCGTGACACAACTGTAAGTCCGCTTCTTGAAAGATACCTTCCAAAAGCAAAATTGGGCCTTTCCAACCTAAATCTCGAACTCGTTGTGCTTCACTCAGCTCTAGAAGTGCAATTCCATCTGCATCCACTAAGGCTGAATAAATGCGCTCGATCCCATGACCATAAGCATTAGCTTTAACAACAGCAAAAACTTGGGCATTCGGTACATGTTGCTTAGCAACTTTCAAATTATGCTTGATCGCGTTTAAGTGAATAACAGCCTGTATTGGGCGAGACATATTCCTTGTCCTATTATTTATTTTTTAATAGCAAACCACGCAGCCTTTAAGCTGCGTGGTTATAACGTTGAATTGAAAGTCCATCGGTACTAATCTCTGGAGTCCGATTCAGCACTAAATCACTAATCAGCTTTCCAGAACCACATGCCATGGTCCAGCCGAGCGTGCCATGTCCAGTATTTAAAAATAGATTCTTATATTTCGTCGCACCGATAATAGGCGTACTGTCTGGTGTCATCGGTCGTAGTCCCGTCCAGAAACTGGCTTGTGCCATATCTCCACCTGGGAACAAATCACGTGTTACCATCTCTAAGGTGCCACGGCGATCCTCATTTAACTCTTTATTAAAACCACTTAACTCAGCCATCCCACCAACACGAATTCGTTGATCAAAACGAGTTATTGCAATCTTGTAAGTTTCATCTAAGACAGTTGATTGAGGAGCATATTGCGCATCCACGATAGGTATAGTTAATGAATATCCCTTTACAGGATAAATGGGCAAATCTAGACCTAATGGTTTAATAAAATCTCGTGAATAGCTACCGAAGGCAAGTACATAACGATCTGCCGTGAGTACCTGACCGTCTACAATAACGCCTTTAATTTCGTCGCCCTCAACTACGAGTTTTTCAACATTTTGATTAAATTTAAACTCAACACCAATACCTTTTGCATATTCAGCAAGCGCGTTGGTAAAGATATAGCAATCACCAGTCTCATCATTTGGAAGATGTAAGCCACCGACTAATTTGTCTTTAACTTCCGCTAATGCAGGTTCAACTCGACCTAGACCTTCACGATCTAATAACTCAAATTCGACACCTGTTTCTTTTAAAACTTCAATGTCTCGTTGAACTGCGTCTAATTGCGCATCCTTACGAAAAATTTGTAATGTTCCTTTTGAACGATTCTCATAAGATATGCCAATATTTTCGCGTAATTCTCTTAAACAATCTCGACTGTATTCAGCAACACGTACCATACGCTCTTTATTGATGGCGTAATGTGCCGCATTGCAGTTCTTCAACATTTGAGCCATCCATTTCAGCTGCCACAAGCTTCCATCTACATTAATTGCTAATGGTGCATGATGTTGAAACATCCATTTAACCGCTTTAAATGGAATTCCTGGTGCGGCCCATGGTGTAGAATACCCAGGAGAAATCTGTCCTGCATTGCCAAAACTCGTTTCTTCGGCAGGACCTGATTGACGATCTAATACAGTGACGCTTGCTCCTTGTTGCGCTAGGTAATACGCACTTGCAACACCAATGACACCACTACCTAATACAATAACGCGCATGAACTATCCCTCAGCACTGTGTAGTTTATTTCACTAGTATATTTTTGCTTTAATAGTTTTTTTCACTCTTTTAATCGTTATAATTTAGGTAATTTAAGGGTTTTATCCTGAAAAAATTAAAAAATAAGGAAATTATTCATGCGGAAATTAGATCGCACTGATCGTATGATTTTAGATATTCTGCAAAAGGACGGTCGTATTGCCATTAGTGAACTGGCTGCAAAAGTAAATCTTTCTACAACCCCATGCTCGGAAAGAGTGAAAAGACTAGAACGAGATAGCATTATTATGGGCTATTACGCCCGATTAAATCCGGAGTTATTGGAGCGTAATTTACTCGTCTTTCTAGAAATTAAGTTATCGGCGAAATCTGGAGATGTTTTTGATCAAGTCGCCAAGAATTTAGTTGAGATACCTGAGGTATTAGAGTGTCATTTAATTTCAGGTGAATTCGATTACTTGGTGAAAGCGAGACTAAAAGAAATGAGTGCTTATCGCCAACTACTGGGTGACCTGCTTAAAATGCTTCCCTCCTCTGCATCCTCCCATAGTTACATCGTGATGGAAGAGGTCAAAGAGTCCTTGTACTTGGATCTAAGCTAAGCTACGAAGAGCAATCTCTTGAGAGTTGCTCTTGAGCCCAAATTTCGGCTTAGATTAATCAACGTAATTTAAAATTTGATGGAAAGCTTGAATTCTGGCTTTGGGTGCAGCAGCGGCTAACTCTGCATCACTGCCATAACCGTATTCCACCGCAATCGTTTCAATCCCATTTTTTCGAGCACCGATAATGTCATGCTCTCGGTCCCCTACCATTAAACAGGTTTCTGGCTTAATTTTTTCTCGCTCTAAAATATATGCAATCAGTTCAGCTTTATTGGTGCGGTCACCATTTAACTCACTGCCATAGGCATAATCAAAATACGGTGTGAGATTGAAATGTTCAAGAATTTTCTGGGCATACACCTCAGGCTTTGCAGTAGCTAAAAACAATCTGTAACCTTTGTTCTTAAGTGTTGCCAATGTCTCTGCTACATCTTCAAATAATAAATTTTCAAATAAACCTTTTACAGCAAAGCGTTCACGATAACCAAGTAAAGCCTGTTCCGCCAAATCATCATTCACATCAACCTTCAAAATTTTGGCCAACGAGGCTTTTAAAGGTGGTCCAATAATCCAATCAATATTCTCATCCTCCGCGATAAGATGACCTACTTTTTCTAAACCATAACGTGCAGAAGTCGTAATACCCACTTTAGGATCAGTTAGCGTTCCATCTAAATCAATGAGAATATTTTTAATCATGCTGTACCTTTTTTAGAAATGCTATCGAGACTTCTCAGAAACTTGCCTATACTACTCCAAATTGATCGATGAAGGACATTGTTGTGCGCCCTACTGTATTGTGCTTTTCTGGTTTAGATCCATCTGGTGGTGCTGGCTTACAAGCAGATATTGAAGCGATCGGCCAAAGTGGTGCTCATGCAGCAATCGCATGTACAGCGTTAACCATTCAAAACTCTCAACAAGTTTTTGGATTTGAAGCAACCTCAAAAGATTTACTGCTGGCTCAAGCGAATGCTGTAGTGAATGATCTTCCTATCAAAGTAGTGAAATCTGGCATGCTCGGCACTACCGACAATATCGCCGCTTTGGCAGAATTCCTAAGAGCACATCCTGATTTCCAATACGTACTCGATCCAGTTTTGGTTGCCAATAGTGGTGGCTCATTAGGAAATCAAGCAACATTGGTCAAGGCTTTTGTTGAATTGATTCCTCTTGCTACGATTCTTACACCCAATACCGTTGAACTTCGCGCATTAACAGGCTGTGAAGATTTAGATCAAGCCACACAGAAGTTATTTGAAATGGGTGCTAAAGCTGTATTAGTCAAAGGTGGTCACGAAGACACACCGACTTATATTAGAAATGCACTCTACATTAACGGTGATATGGTCTCTGAAACAAAATGCCCTCGTCTTGAAGGTGAGTATCATGGTTCAGGCTGTTCTCTTGCTAGTTTTATTGCAGGGAGGTTGGCACAAGGTGATCAAATTAAAAATGCAGTTCACCATGCGGAAACATGGCTATTTGGTGTATTAAAACGTGCTGAAATCCCAGTTGAAGGTGGCCAAAGAATTCCAAAACGCTTCTAAATAAAAAGCCCACTGACTGTGGGCTTTTTTATTAATCTTTTAGTCTTTCTTTGACTGATCGGATATGTTCTCTATTGGTTTTCCACGATTTTTGAAGCGCTGCTTTTTCAATACGATATTTAATTCTCTGTAGTCTACGATCATCAATCACTTTCATTTGGTAGCTTTTAACTTCTTCAATCCAACTTTTACCCCAATGAACATGTACAGGAATTGGTGTTTTAAACTCACAATTAGGCACGAAAACTATTAACCCATGTATCGACAGATTTGAATCGATTAAATCTTTTAACAATCCCTCTAAAACCTTTATATGCTTGTAGTTTTGGTGCAATGGATTTTGAAATTTATGGCTAGATTTATAAATTTTTTGAGTCCACATTTTTTGATGTGATGAGCCAAAAATCCAACCTTTATAGTTTTTGGTCTCAATCACAAATATTCCATAAGGACTCAATAAAATATGGTCAATCTGTGTGGTCTGATTGTCCTGATCCAAAAATGTTAGATCATTCAGTAAAATATAGTCCTCATTCAAAAATTTTTTTGCATGATATTGGACAATGTATTCACCCAATTTTCCTTTGATATAAGGTACAAACATTTTGAATACAGGGATGATTGCTAGAATTAAGATCAACCACCATAACTGCGATATGAGATTAACAACAATTGTAATTATAGGATTTTCATTAGACATAATTTTTATATTTCATATGTTTATGCTGTTATAACATCACCACTTATCATCTTCAAGCTGCAGCAGCTTAAGCTTATTTTCCACACCTCCTGAAAATCCGACCAGCTTGCCATTGACACCTATTACACGATGACAAGGTACAATGATCGCGATAGGATTTTTCCCATTGGCCAACCCGACCGCTCGAACCGCTTTTACATTCCCAACATCCTCAGCAATTTGCTTATACGTTCTAGACTCTCCAAAAGGAATTTTTAACAGCGCATTCCATACCGAGCGTTGGAATTCTGTCCCATAAAGTTCTATGGGCAAATCAAATACCTGACGTTGTTTTAAAAAATATTCGCGAAGCTGTGTTTCGGCAATGCATAAAATCTCGTGATCATCCCGCTGAATGATTATTTGATTTTGAATAAACTGAGGAAGTGCATTTTCCCAAGCGACAACAATCAATGCTTGATCATGAGCAACCAATTGAAGTTCACCGACAGGTGTCATTATTTTTTTTAAATAAAGCTGAGTCATTTTTTTAATCGCTTGTAAATTAAATCATCTAACTATGTTGATGATAACTTCATTAAGACCAAACCCGAAATAATCAATACTGCGGCGATCATTCTCATTGCATTTGCAGGTTCTCCAAGAATAAAAATCCCAACCATAAAAGAACCTACAGCGCCTATGCCTGTCCATACGGTATAAGCTGTCCCGAGTGGTAAAGTTTTCATCGCATGGGAAAGTAAAGCAAAACTTGCGATCATGAAAACGATCGTCAAAATACTGGGTGTCAATTTGGTAAAGCCATCTGAAACTTTCATAAAATAGGCCCAGACCACTTCCAACAACCCTGCAACAATCAAGACTAACCAAGCCAAAATAAACCCTCTCTCAATTTAAAAAGCAGCGTATGGATACGCTGCCTTAAATCTTACGCTGAAGCTAATTTCATCATGACTAAACCTGAAATAATCAGAATAGCCGCAATCATCCGCATTGCTGTCGCAGGCTCACCCAGAATAAAAATGCCGACTAAAAAAGACCCTACTGCACCAATCCCCGTCCAAATCGTATAGGCAGTTCCCAGAGGTAATGTTTTCATGGCATGTGCCAACAACCCAAAACTGAGAACCATAAAAAATAGAGTAATTGCAGTCGGTGTGAATTTAGTAAATCCTTCAGACATTTTCATACTATATGCCCAAACGATCTCAAATAAACCCGCGAGAATAAGAATAAACCAAGCCATGATGCCTGCTCCCAATTAAAATAATTTAAGAGTCAGGCCGTCCTGACGATTTTTCTCAGAGAAATGAGGGAGGTCGTTCCTCCAAATGATGGTTGAATTATATCAACACACGCACAAAATAGGCGCAATTTTACAATTTTTGACCCAAAATACACCTACAAAAAATAGGTCATTATCGGACTAGCTTTTCTAGATTATTTCTGCATTTTTAGGCTATTGCATTACAAAGACGATCGCTATTGGCAGATAGAAGACTAAATCCGCACTAAATTAAAACACTTTACTGCACTATAGAATCACTGGTCTGGGATGTTTAAATTGATTTTTTATCTCGCTCTTTTAAGACTTATTCACGAAGATAAGCCAAATAATGAGCAACGAAAATTTCTCCCCCAAACAATTCAACAGAAAGGATAAGAAGATCCATTTTTTGTAAAAAAGGACTCAAATGAGTCCTTTTTATACATTTATTGTCTAATAAACAAACCATTGAACTAAATATGATTATAATCTATTCAAATTATCCAGACTGTTATCAACACAGATATCCACCAAGTTATCCATAAACTTATCCACAGATGTGTGTAGTGTTATACATGTTTCGGATCAAACGTTAATTGAACCTACTTTCGCCAACTCTGCACGCATTTCATCAATTACAGCTTTATAATCTGGCTTTCCGAAAATGGCAGAACCAGCCACAAACATATCAGCACCAGCTTCAGCGATTTCACGAATATTTGCTGGACCAACACCACCATCAACTTCTAAGCGAATATCTTTACCAGATGCATCAATAATTTTGCGTGCTTCACGAAGCTTATCTAGTGTCTTTGGGATAAATTTTTGTCCACCGAAGCCAGGGTTGACGCTCATTAATAAGACTTGATCCACTTTATCCAGTACATAATCAAGGTAATGTAAAGGCGTTGCAGGGTTAAAAACTAAACCTGCTTTAGCACCACCAGCTTTAATCAGCTGCAATGAACGGTCGATATGGTCTGATGCTTCTGGATGAAAAGTGATGATATCTGCACCCGCTTCTAAGAAATCTCCGATCATACGATCGACTGGTTTCACCATAAGATGAACGTCAATTGGGGCCTGAATACCATATTTTTTAAGTGCCTTACATACACCAGCACCAAAAGTTAAATTTGGTACATAATGATTGTCCATTACATCGAAATGGACCACATCTGCACCTGCTTCAAGTACGTTTTCGACTTCTTCACCTAAGCGAGCGAAATCAGCAGATAAAATCGATGGAGCAATTAAGAATGGCTTGGACATGTCAGGACCTGGCGGGAAATTAGAATTCAAAAGATGATTATAGCAAAACTTCGTTTATTCATTCCTTCGAAATTACTGCTATTTAAATTTCAACTCAAAATGCAAATCGTTGATAAAAATCTTCAAGGACGGAATATGGCTTATGCAAAGCTATGTTGCATATTCGGAACAACCTTATGGTGAGATGAATGTTAAGATACAATAAATTTCAAGCATTAGGGTAAATAATGAAAACAACCACAACGATAGAAAGCTCCGAAGCATTACGTATCGCTAAACGATTAAGCAATCATTGGAAACATAAATTTGATGTCGCCAATAGCGATGACCAATATCAAATTTTTATGCCAAAAGTGACAGTTGAATTATCAATACAACCTGATCAACTTCATGTCAGTATTGTGAATAAAGAAGAAATATCTTTAGAAGAATTAATACGACTAGAAAATGTCGTGCTTGATCATATCAATCGCATGGTTCAAGCTGACTATCAAGTTATATGGTCTAGAGAAAGTTAAAGAAAAACCGACATAAAGTCGGCTTTTCATTATTGTTGCTGTTTAAATTCAGTAACACGGCGAATTCGTTCTTCAGTGGCAGGATGACTTGCAAAGAGATCAAGAATTTTTGATTGATCTTCGTCTTCTCCCATATCATCACTCATACGTTTTAAAAAGTTTGCAAAATGCACTGTATCCATTTCATGTTTATGCATGAGTTCTAGCGCATACTGATCTGATTCTAACTCAAACTTCCGTGAATACCCTGCACCAATCATGGCAACTGGCAAAGTCGCAATTAAATCCGATCCATCACCAGTGATGGCAATATAAAGTACGCTGAATCCTAGGCTCGAAAGACCTTGTTGTAAGCTATGACGTTTTAATAAATGTGCTTGTTCATGTGCCAAAACGCCGATAATTTCCTGATCATTCTTGGCGAGCTTCACTAATTCATCGGTGAGATAAATTGTATTGTTTGGCAATGCGAGCGCATTGGCTCCAAGCGAGGCACCTTCCCTAAATTTCAACTGAGCGGGATGACCATCAGCAACATATTTCAGATAATCCGCGAGAATCCGATCCTGTCTTTGCTGTGATAACTGAGAAGGTTTAGTGTATTCGGCTAAATAAACTTCTGCCTGACCACCCAAACGATTCAGCGTATTTTCTGGCAGCTGGAAAGCAACAATGTGCGATGCTGTCGGTATTCCCCATTTAATGACGGAGAAACCAAGTGCGACCACGAAAATAACACTAAAAATAATCAACGATGGTGTACGTTCAAGTTTCCATACTTTTTGATGAAAATTTTTATGCTCAACAGGCAACCATTCAGGAAGCTGACGCTCATGAAATTCAATTCTAGCGTCATGTGTTAACTCAATTGCTGGATTACGTCGACCAATTTTACCAAGCAATACCATTTCATCTGCATGATAGTAGACTGTTTTCACTTCGCCTTGTTCTGTATAACTGACAGCGATACTGTCTTGATTAACAGGGCGAATCTGTGCTGTAAAAGGCTTAGAAAGAACACCATCATAATATGTCACTGTGAGAGGTTGATTCATTGAATTAACTCCTAAAGTGAAATATCAATATCAAAAATATCACTAATTTCTTCCGCGATCGCACTATGATCACTTTGCGCAATATTCATCATCAGGTTTGGATCATCATTTAATTCTAAGCTCATCGATTCAACTTGGTATCGATAAATGCGAATAGCAGCCCATGCTGACAATAATCCTAAACTTAAGATTCTAGCGATCCAATTACTCGCAACAATCCATGCATAGCGCCATTGATTACAACGGGTCTTAAACTGACTGCTGTTGAGTGTTGTGCTATTCCACGTAGTAATAAAAATTCGTGCCTGTATTAACGGACCAATAAACAACATTCCAATCGCATAAACGGCAAAGATCATCATCAGCATCATATCCATTCCATGACCACTGAGTACTGATAATGTCGAACCGCCAAATCCGATGAGCATAAGAATCAATACAAAGAGAATCATGGGAACATATACTGCCCGCATATAACTGGGCCAGTCATTGTTTAATTGAAATTTGAGTTGTCCAACATATAAATGATTAAGCGTGTATTTTTTATAGATCCAAATTGCGACAGGGCTAAATATACCTAATGTGAAAATGGTGATAGCAAGCGCAAGTAAAAATTGTTTATAGGCTTCTTTATTCGTGCCGGAAAAATAAAAACGACTGTTCCCAAATTTACTGTTGCGCGCATTAAATCGAATTGTGGCACGAACTAACCATGGAAGAGCAATATAAATAATCAGTCCACCAAATGCTGCTATCGTCATATCCATATATGAGGCAATCGCAAATATTGCCCAAATACCAATGGCTATCAGTCGACCAATCAAAATTTTAGTCGGTAAACCAGTAAAATCAAAAAAGCGATGAAAAAATTCGGTATTGTTATAAAAATATCTTAAACGACGTACTTTCGCCCATGGCGCATATAGGCTCAATGTCGCAATCGTCAATAAAATATTGACGATCCATATGCCAAAGTACTCCATCGCATTGCCATGAAATTTAAATTTAAATACTTTCCCCATATAAATCGGTCGATTTTCATCTGCATCAGATAATGGAAATGGATCGTTGATGAATGGTAAGGGTGCTTGTTCAGCGGAGTGTTCTGATGAATTCATTATTATTTTCTCTGATTATAAAAAATGACATCCCGAGAGATGTCATCATTCAACAGGTTTAAATGTGATATCGCACACATTATAACGAACTTAAGTATGAATATCTTAAAATTCAAATGAGATTAATTTTGCAATTGTAAAGCATGGAATTGCAGATGATCATCAATAAAACTTTGGATAAAGAAGTATCCATGATCATAACCCTCATGCTCCCGCAATGTGAGCTTTTGACCTACGGTTTTACATGATTCAGCAAATAGTGCTGGATGAAGTTGAGCATAAAACTGATCTGCAACCCCCTGATCAATTAAAACTTCGTGATATAGAGCACCCTTTGCTTTCACGAGTTCATTCGCATCATGTGCTTTCCATAACTCACGTTCTTCTCCGAGGTAAGCTGAAAATGCCTTTTCACCCCATGGACAAATTGAGGGCGCACAAATCGGTGCAAATGCTGAGACTGACTTAAATAAGTCTGGATACTTCCAAGCAAGCGTGAGTGCACCGTGTCCTCCCATGCTGTGACCAAAAATACCAATCCCCTCATCCTGTACAGGAAACGATGTAAGAACTAGAGAATACAGCTCCTGTAAAAGATACGACTCCATCTGATAATGCTCAGCCCAAGGTGCTTGAGTTGCGTTTAAATAGAATCCAGCCCCTTGCCCTATATCCCAAGAATCCCCGACCGCCACGTCGTCACCACGAGGTGATGTATCTGGAGCAATCAAGATAATTCCCAATTGTGCAGCTAAACGTTGTGCGTGTGCTTTGATGACAAAAGTTTCTTCAGTACAAGTCAAACCTGCAAGATAGTACAACGCAATACATTTTTGACCTTCGAGTGCCTGTGAAGGTAAAAATACAGAAAATTTAGTGGGATTTTTCAAAAACTTTGAATTGATCTGATAAACTCTTTGTTCACCATCAAAACATTTATTCTTTTGAACCAATTCCATTGCACTGCCTCACACATTTAATTTTTAAAACATCATCGCATATTCGTAAACTGAGCACTATCACTCTGGTGTTCACTACTTACGGTTGATAATCCAACCTGAGGAAATAATCTCTTTTCAAGTTGCGGCAACATAATTTCCATATTCTTACCAATGACCCATTGTGGCTCTGATGGCATAAACCCTTGTGCATTTTCCCAATGTGCAATATTAACTGATGCATCTTCAAAGGCTTCACGTAAACTATTTTTTTCACGCATCGCTAAATCAAAGAAAGCACGTCCAAAATAAGTCGAGTCTGCATCATTTGAACAACCAAAAGACTCTCGATCTGCTGCAGCTGCAGTAATGACTAATGTATCTGGTGATTGCAACGCTGGAATAAAACTACCAGAGAAACATGATGAAATCACAATGACTCTCCATCTGATCCCTGATTTATCAAGCGTTTGGCGCAACCATTTTGGATCTATGTCTTCCAAATCAATTGGCGTATTTTCCATTTGAAATTGGTTACTCAATCCATGGGAAGTCATATAAAGAAACAGGACATCACTTTCACGATTCATCTGAGCGCCAATACGTTGCAATGCCAAATCAATACTGGTCTTTGACGCAATTGGATATTCTTCGCGAGTCGCAGGATTATTAATTAACGCAATTGAACGACCAAAGGTTCCGAAACGCGTATCAAATTGATCTTTAAATCTTTGAATTTCCAATTTGAATACATCTTGATAACTTGCACCAGCTACGCCCATAAAATACCAATGCGAGTTCGCAAACTCTCCAAATTGGATCTGTTCAAGCGCCTGATTTAATAATCTGCTTTGCGCGTAAAATGATTGTTCTGAAATACTTGGAGGCGCCTCATCTACCTTCCAAATTGGTTGACTTTGTGACGAAATCTGCCACACAAAAAGTGTAAAAAACGTGGCGATCATGATGAGCAGTCGCTCCCACCAAGGCCATTTTAATTCACGCGAAAAAACCCAAACAACAGCTAAACTTTGCCAAACAAACAATAAAGAAAATATGTGCTGCAAATGATCAACAAGGAAATTAGGTTGATAGTCAAAGTTATTAAAATAATATTGGATAAGACACTGAATCAAAACAATATGTGTGTCTAGTACTAACCAAAGTAATGCTGGCACCAACATCAAACGTGGATTATTAGTACGCTGTGAAAGGAAAATCCCAACAATTAAAGCAATAAATGGCCAGAGCGCATAACTTACTAATCCTTGAGAATTAAATTCTCCAGCACCATTCGATAACAACCAGCTAAATAAAGAGCTCGCTGAACCTCCAAGAATTCCCCAAAAAATAAGTTGAAGAATTGATGGCCTTACAATCTGAAGTGATTTCCTTGAACCTAAAAATAACCAAATCCCTGCAAGCTGGTTACTTTTTAAATCATGCCAAAAGTTAATTGAAGGTTTAAGGTCTATCATAAGATTACTGTGTAGGTGCTTGGATCAGCTTTTTTTAAGTTTATGCTCGGTTAAATAATTATCAATGCTACTTTTAACTATATAACAATTTTTCGATTATTTTTGAGTCATTTACCAAACTACTCAGAAACAATCGTTTGAAAATAGGCATCAAATCGACATGCATCACCTAACCATTGATGATCAGGTTTTTGTGCATTGAGATAAATAGCATGCCTTGGTCGCTTTACAATAACTCGCTTAGCAACGCTTTGAGCCAATGCCAACAATTCATCACCTAAATCCATCTCTCCATCTTCTGGTAACAGAAGATGTAACAGCTGCATTTGTTTTTTAACTTGCGCTTGTTTTTTAATGGCATTTTGATTTTGATCGCGCTGTGGAAACATTGGATCTAAATATACTACATCGGCATCGACGTGTTGGTTTGCACATTGCTTAAGATAATCAGCGGAATCTGAAAAAACCAGCTGAATACGCGCAACAATACTCTTTAAAAATGGGTCAAGACTCGCTTGTTGATGAGTAGATTCTAACAAAGTATATAAAATTGGATGTCGTTCAACTAATGTGACATTTGCCCCTAAATGTGCCATCAGTAAACTGTCATGCCCAAGCCCTGCGGTGGCATCAATGAGCTGGGGTTTTTCAGATAACTGGCATGCCCTCGCAATCATTTCAGATTTCAAGCTAGCACGTTTTAAGCGACCGACTTCGGCTTTCCAATCAGGTTGCATACGCATGCCCTGTGCGCACAGCCACAACCCATCTTGATCAACACAAAGCGCAAGTTCAGGATGATGTCTGAAAAATCGAGCATTCAATTTTTCAACCTCTTCGATTGTTGACTGCACCCCACGAGAAGAAAGCACAGCATTAAAATGCTGTGCTTTCTCAAGAAAATCTCGTTCAGCAAATAAGCGTATTTCGCTTACCATAATTTCCAACCTGTAAATGCAAAGAGAAGGATCACTAAACCTGAAGCAATTCGATACCAAGCAAAAATCATAAAATCACGTTTTGCGACATAGGCAACCAAAGCTCGAATGAGTAATAAAGCTGAGACAAATGAAACAATCAACCCAGTTGTCAACACTGCCCAATCTTCAGTAGTCTGGAACACATCATAGCTTTGATATAAATCTAATAATCCAGCACCAATAATGACTGGAATTCCAAGAAAGAATGAAAATTCGGTCGCTGCTTTGCGGGAAACGCCTAAAAACATTGCCCCGATGATCGTAGCACCAGAACGTGACGTACCTGGGATCAAAGAGAGCACTTGAATTAAACCAATCCAAATTGCATCTTTATAACTGAGCTCTTCAACTTCTTTGACACGTATTCTTGGGGGATTTTTTTCTACCCAAATGATAATTAAACCACCCACAATCAGGCCAATTGCAATCGCGTAGTTATTAAATAATAGCTCTTTTACTGTTTGCCCAAAGGTCAAACCTATTGTAACAATTGGGATTGAAGCCAAGATTAAACCAAATCCGAGTCTTCTACCTTGTGCTTCGCCAGTGACCATACCCGTTGCAGCACCCCATAAGCGCGACCAATATTCATAAATAACCGCTGCGATTGCCCCCATTTGAATGGCAATCACAAAGACATCACTTTTTTCCTTGGTCCAGAAATTCATGAGTTCAGCGGCTAAAATTAAATGGCCTGTACTAGAAATGGGTAAAAACTCAGTAATACCTTCAACGATACCCATAATTGCCGCTTTAAGCAGCAGTAAAAGATCCATAGAAATTCCTAATTATGCTTTGCCTTGTTCTGGAATTTTTTTCCACGCATTGTCACGTAAATAAACGGGTAGTGCGAGATCGGCACTGAGCCATTGTTCTTTTAAAGCATGTTCACGTGCAATCGTCGCTATATCCTCAGCAGTTGCTTGGACATGTGAATAATCATTTAATTCGGGATGAATACATTTTGTTCCTGAACCAATCATTTGAAACTTTTGATAGGCTGCAGCATTTTCATAATTTAATAATTGCTCTACATCCACCAACTGCATTAAACCTTGAGCATTTAACTGAAAACTTGCAATGTAGACCTCACTCATTCTTGCATCAAGTACAGCCGTAACTTCTGTCAGTTGATACATTCGATAAGCAGCCTGTGCCAGAGCTTGAAGGGATGAAACAGGAATCACAGGCACGTCATGTGACCATGCAAGCGCCTGAGTGACCGCTGCATTAATACGCACACCGCTGAATGAGCCAGGACCACGACTAAAAGCGATCGCATCCAAATCTGAAACGTGTACTTCAGCTTGCTGAAAAGCTGCTTCAATCATTGGGAGGATAGATTGGGTCTGCGCTTTTGCACGATCATCTAGTTGATAAAAAAGTACTTGATTCTCATCAATTAACGAAACTGAGCACTGCTCATTGGCAGTTTCTAATGCAAGCAATTTCATGCATGCCCCTATAAATCGTTAAAAATGGTGCTAATCATACTCCACTCGAATTATTCCTGCGAGAGCAGATCTGTTCAGATTTAGTGATTATTGAACGCTGGTATCAATCTCAACACTTATATTTAAAATTCAAATTTTTCAAGCTGAGTGAAATTTTTGAAATGATGCGCATAATGCATCGCACTCATTTTGAGTTTAGCTTCTGCAAACTCATCTAATGTTTTAATTACTTTGCCAGGAGAGCCCATCACCAATGAATTATCTGGGATGATTTTACCTTCTGGAATCAACGCATTCGCGCCAATAATGCAATTTTTACCGATTACAGCATTATTTAATATGACGGCGTTGATACCAATCAAACTATTATCTCCAATCGTACAACCATGTAACATTGCTTGATGACCAATGGTGACATATTGCCCAACATTCAATTCAATGCCCGGATCAGTGTGTAAGACGGCATTTTCTTGAATATTACTGAAATCACCAATACGAATTTTGCAGTTATCCCCGCGTATTACCGCACCAAACCAAACACTCACCTCTTGTCCAAGTTCAACATCGCCAATCACAGTGGCATTTTCTGCAATCCATCCATTCCATGGTTGAATCGTCGTTGAAGGGGTTTTGTCTTGAAATTTGTACATCATATGCAGCAATCCTATGCATTTAATAGTTTAATGTTGTTTGAAAATTGAAGATTTAAAAC
This sequence comes from Acinetobacter sp. 24-47-67, assembly GCF_056779735.1. Classification (NCBI taxonomy): domain Bacteria; kingdom Pseudomonadati; phylum Pseudomonadota; class Gammaproteobacteria; order Moraxellales; family Moraxellaceae; genus Acinetobacter; species Acinetobacter sp. 24-47-67. Next base: position 22,556 of record NZ_JBWYIK010000015.1, on the reverse strand, counting down.
TTGGGGAATTGAGCAAAAAGGGCCAGTTTTTTTTATAATTTAAGCCATACTGAAACAACGAAATCAGGATCCTTGCTGTAAGACCCCATATCACCTCATTCTCAACTCTTAAACTTGGAAAATAGATTGATTGCTTAGCCAATCGAACTTCATAAGGTGTTGGGCGAGCATCCATCATTTCGCGGATTGAAGCAAAAAAAATACGATCGATTTCTGTAGGTTGTGGGACAAGCTTCACATTAGGCGGTATCAATCCAACCACAGGTTTTACTAAAACACCCGCTTTCGAGCGCTCTGAAGGCAGATCACCTAGCAACTTTACATCGAACGGATTCAAAGCCGTTTCTTCCCACGCTTCTCGGAGTGCAACAACAATATTACTGGTGTCGTTCGGATCTCTTTTTCCTCCTGGGAATGACACTTCACCCGCATGATTATTCATATAAATAGAGCGACGCGTCAGCAGAATTTTAGGATCATCTTCATTGGTGATTGCAAGTAATACTGCAGCATCAGCTTTTTGAATGCGTTTAGAAAACCTAAGGTGTTGTTGCAGTTGCAATGTTAATGAATGATCCATCATCTTGAATAGCTCGATCTCTCTTTTTTATTCTCATCCCATCATATATGAAATTTTGTGCATAAGGCTATAAATGATGCGAAAGTTATTTTTTTGGGGTATGCTGAATCATCTCATTTTTACTTGACAGCATATGCCTTTTTGCACGGCCTGTGGGCAACCGACGACCGAACAGATTCCTTTAGGTGATCATAAAGTACGCCAAGTCTGTACGCATTGTAAGACCATTCACTATGTGAATCCGAAGGTCATTTGTGGAGCCTTAGCGATTTGGGAAGATAAAGTACTCTTATGTCGTAGAGCGATTGAACCGCGCTATGGTCTTTGGACGCTACCAGCAGGATATATGGAACTCTTCGAGACAATGGAGCAAGGTGCAGCTCGTGAAACTCGTGAAGAAGCTGAAGCTGAAGTGGAAATTGAGCAATTGTACTGTATGTACAATATCCCTCGTATTGGTCAAATTTACGTATTATTTAAATCTCACCTTGTTGAAGGTAAATTTGGAGCTGGTGAAGAAACCATCGAAAGTCGTTTATTTGAAGAACACGAGATTCCATGGGATAGTTTAGCTTTCCCAAGTGTTGAACGAACGCTTCGTCATTATTTTGAAGACCGAAAATCGAATCATTTTCCTACACACTTAGAGACCTTAGGTACTCGACTTGATCAAACAGGTTAAAAAAACTCCATCTCATAAGATGGAGTTTTTTTGGTTAAGCTTTTCGACCTATTTGATAACAAGGTGTTAAAGCAATTTCAATTGTTCCTGTTCTAAGCTTTGCTAGATTAAGTTGTTCAGTCGTTGGTTTATTCTCTGGAATCGAATTGTACGTGTGTTGGTATGTCGCATGCGTATTCACCCATTCAGCTGCGGCTGTAGAGCCCTTAGTATCCCAACTCGTGATATTAATACCCGCTCTTATGTCATTATTTACGATTAAGTTTTGTAAATTTAAACGTACACCTCCAGATGACACAAGTTCACTATTAGAATCGACTCCAAAGTCTGGTCTGTTATTTAGTCCAGCTCTGACCCCATTTAGGTTCCCAAAAATTGGATTCGCTAGAATCATACGTATTGTCAGAGATTTATCATTTGCAGTTGAATATGTTGTGCCTGTCGTACCAATAATGAATTGTTGAACATCCAATTCATCGGTCATGGTTGAAGTATTCTTAATGCTTGGACAAGTGGTAGATTTTAAACTCGATGCAGTACGATTGGTTCGTATATCTCCATTTTCATCAATGACAATACTCACTGTTTGTGATGGAATCGTTTTATCATTAAAGTTAAACACTAAATCTGCGTATAATGGGAAAATAATTTGATCCCCAGCTTCAACATTTTTACGTGTTTTGAACACTTTACGATCTAAATAGCTCACTGGACTGTATTTTAGAATATCAAGCTTACCTGTATAGCGCTCAGAATTGACATCTTGACGCCACTCCCCATATACCTCAGTGCTTGTAGGTGTATCCTTGCTGCCTAAGAATCCTTGATAAGCATACTGATTACCAGGAATAATGGATTGACCAAACAGAGTTCCTTTATAGATTTCTAATTTGTCATTTGAAGATTCAATACTTTTAAAAACTAAAGGTTTTTGTATTTTTTGTGAGATATTATTCAACCAATCTTTTGAATTAGAAACGACATCTAATTTTTCAGGTGGTACTTGATTGATTAATAATACTCGTGCTAACTCTTCTGAAGTATTACTACCCGTAACAATTGGTTTCCCTCTCCACTGTGAGAGATAACCACTCGCATAACCTTCGCGCGTAGTAATTACGCTCATATCAGCAATTGCTTGATTATTGTTTAGGCTTGAGCCGTGAAACCCTGCGAAATTAGTATTTTGTCCAATAAAGAGTAAGTGATTGGCCTGATAAATACCCACACTTCTCATTCTGATGATCTGTTGTGCTACTTTTTCCGCATCATCAATTGATACCTTATCGACATCTAACCATGGTTTCAGGATCTGAACATAACTGCCATTGTTGAACTCATTGGCCGTTATATTTTGGCTGATCACTTGAAGACCATCCAAATTGTCTTTTGACAGCACAACTTGCTGTATATCACCAGGTACATTACTGATTTGATCTACACCTAATGTTTGCAAAATTCGTATAATTCCGACCATTGCGTTATAGGTAGGATCGGACATATTAAAATTTTCAATTGGCTTACCAGTTAGCCCTTGAGCCATATCTTGTACACCAATCTGAATATAAACATCGCTCATTTTCTTAGGCACAATTGAACCTAGATCGACCGTCCCTAACTCAATTTTTCGAGCACTGGCTTCACCCTGAATATAAAATGTAACTTTGTCTCCCACTTGGCATGAACCAGTTGCAACATTAGGATCGAGTTCAGTTCGATAGTGATTCAGTTTGTCAGTACTACAATCGAACTTTAGTCCCTCTACAGGATAGTCCAAGACAAATCCAAGACAATTAGCATCATTTGAGGTTAAACAACCATTAGAGGTTGTAACGGAACCACGGTTAGGATCTTCATTTATTTTAGCACTCTCTCCACCACATCCAGTCAGTGCTAAAAAAAGCGTGGAAAACGTGAATGGGATAATATTAGACTTTTTCATTCTAGTTCTCTTTTATTTGATGGCCTTAAGCTTTAGCTGACCAGTATTCACGAGTTTTTGATTTTGAATATCAATTGATTCGACTAAAGGGGTGAGTAATAAATATCGTGTTTGAGGTGGTTTTTTTAATATACCTTCGAGTGCAGAGTATGTCGTGACGTTGGCTTGAGTATCTGTACTTTTAAAACCAGTCGCTCCCTCTAAAATGCAACCTTGCTGATCCAAAAATACTGCAATCGGCCAATAAAAAGTTGGGTTATTTTGAGATGAAGCAAATGATTGAATTTGAATCTGATCAATTGATTCATCTAACTCCACCACCTCGTAAGCAAAACGTTCTTTCAATGGCGCAACTGGCCATAAACCAATTTCACCTTGAGCACCCTTCAAACGCTTAGCTTTCTGAATTTTTTTATCTTGAAAACATGTATGTTCCAAAGATTCTGCAAGATCTTTTGCTTCAATACGCATGTACGTACTCGATAAAGCCATTGCTTCTTTCGCTGTAGGCTCTGTCGGCTGTAGGAACTGAGATAAAACGGCTTTGGTAATCCCTTTTTGTCGCTCAATTGTTTCAAAACGAGCTGCACCTACACCCTGCGTATCAGGAACTACATAAAACCGTTTTCTTCCTTCCAGATTAAACTCACGATCCTCAAGATATTCATGATCAATGTATTCAACACCATCAATTACAGTTACAGGACTTCCTGTTTCAGCTTTCAGTGAACCACCTGCGTTTTTGCTATCTGAAATCTGCTCAACACGTTGAACGCTTTCTTTAGAATTTTGATCGTGTGTAGATTTATTTTTTGTTAATGACTGCTCATGTTTTGTATTGACTTTAGTCTGTGCAAGATCAATTTTCGTCATTTGATCTTGAGTCTTTTTTTCAACATTCACTGTTGATTGTTCATCATTGTCATTTTGACTGCGCCCAACTGATTTGCTCGCTGTAGGAGCTTTAATACTCGACTGAGCAATTTCAACATGTATTTTTTTAGGCTCATCTGCTGGTTTTTTTTGAATGATTTTTGGCTGAATATTTTCTCTTTGAACTGATTTTTGATTTTTAATAGATTCGTTTTTTTGAGCACTAGATGCAGCTCTTTCGATGACAATCGGTCTGCCATCTGGACCTATAATTGTGTAAAAGTCTTGGGCATACAATGTAGGACTTACTAAAAAAGAACCTGTACATATAACACAACCGAGAGACTGGCTCACTCTTGTTTTTATTTGTTTAAATTGCTCAAGATTTAAGTCCATTACCATCTCGTTCTATAATTAATACCTAAAATCGTAACTTTGGTATTTGTCGATACATTTAAGCCTGCATATGGATTAAGTAATAAATTATCCACGGCGTCTAGATTGGCTAGGCTACTTGATCCCGCTGGAATTCTATCGCGGCTACGCAGGAACCCGACTGATAAATCAATATCTGTATCTTCATCAAAACGGTAACCAATACCCAATCCAAACAATTGTGCATTATTGATCGGTACCATTGTATTCCGCTTTCCATCTGGGATCGCACTTGTTCTAGGTTCATAACCAGCACGGAATTTCAAACGGTCATTGGCAGAATATTCAACGCCAACGCCCCAACTCCATGGAGATTGAAAACCTAGAGGCAGAGATAAAGATGAGTCTGTTACATCATTAGATAACAGTTTTGCAATTTTCAGAGCAGAAATTTGACGATCGAACTCAAATTTAAACTTATCCCAAGCCGCATAGTCAGTCCATCCCACATCGAAATTTACCTGTAAGTCCGGGAATACTTTGTACTTAATCCCCGCTTGGAAATGTGCTGGATATTCTAAATCCATAGACATTAGACCAGTTTCAATCGCAGGTACATAGTTTGGAAAACCAAGTATGGTTGCCAAAACTTGCCCCGTAGGTGAGGAGTTTAGTCCTTTGATTAATTCTCGGGATGCGTTTCCATTTTCTACAATATATTTACCCTTCAAGCGCATTTTAGCACCGCTTTGGTAAACCAGCCCCAAACCAAACTCTTCAGTGGGTTCCCACAAGACACCTAAGTTGTAGCTTGGTGATAAACTCTGCTCCAGTTCAACATTGATTTTCCCGAAAGTTGAAAATGGATTCATGCCCTCATTGGTATTACATAAGCCGAATAACAAAATATTCGTGACAATATTGTCATTCCCTCCACGGAAAGGGGCACAGACAGACTCATCCACCATCCGAAGAAGACCAATCATTTCATTTGGAAAACGTAAATCTGTTTTCATGGCAATGGCTTGATAAGACATGCCCACTGAAGCACCAATTGAAAGTTCATCATTTACTTGATAAGCAATCGATGGCGATAAATATGTAATACGCTCCATGGCAACTTGCTGCCCCATGAAGTTACCCGGATTACCATCTTCTGCACCGAAACCTGCAACCAGAGGTGCATAAACTGCAGTAGCGAAAGTAAACTTAGATCCTGGTGGATTGTAGGAGATCCCTCCAGTTGGAGCTGCTACTGGCCATCCTTCTCCTAAATCCACCATTTTTTTCAATACAGGAATATATAAGGATGCGTACTCGACATCACCTCTCACAGAATCCTTAAAATCAGTACAGAGGTTTGATGGATTATCAAGCGCATCATTACAGATTAATGGATCATCAGAATATCCAAAGACGTCATAACCTGATGGCGCGGAAAATTCACGCTGAATATCAAAATTAGCAACTAAGCCTTGAACGTCGGTTTGTAACCCTTTGAGTTTGGTTAAACCCGCAGGGTTAAAGTGAATTGCACTAATCCCGGGTGGATCTGCAGTGACAGCATTACCCATTGATAATGAGCGTACATCTACAGATAAATTCTGCCCAAGGTGTGCAAAGACTTGCGTACTACATCCACTCAGAACAATTGCTGTAACTAAAGGATGCAAACGGAATTGACTCATTTCCGAACTCCTTTAGCTTGCTTTTTTCTTACCGAAGCCAAGTATATCTAATGGGAACGATAGGCCGAGAGACACATCTGGAGAGTCTTCAGTTAAACCGATACCTATCGTTCCATTGACAATCGTCTTCGGACTAACACGTACACCGAGTGCCACCGCAAACATAGAGCTGGTCTGAGTCGCAGGCTCGTAATATTCACCTGTATCATATGTAAATTTGGTACCCATGTTCATCGATTGCTGATAAGACATGGTCAAGGAGACATCATAGTTAAATGAATATGCAAACCCGAACGAGAATCCAGCCGTAACACCGGGTTCAAAAGTATCTAAAACACGGTTACGCCCAGTTAAACCTTCACCTTGAGTATTTCCTCCCCCTCGGATTTGATTTAAGCCAGATTCTTTAAAACCATAATTTGTTGATACTGACGCAAACAATACAACTGGATCAATATATTTTCTTGTACTTGCACCAACACCAACTGAATAATACCCCTTACCTGTTGAGAGATCCGTCAAAGGATTAATTTCATAGGGGCTATCACCTGTTTTTGTCGATAGATTACCAAACAAAATAAGTGGCAAACGACCTTCTTTCAGTGGAAATGGCTCCCAACGCGCCCCTAAGCTAATATCACCCAATCCAGCAGTGGTCGTATCTTTGACACTATCAGACTTTGCAACCAATGGAATTGAAGCGTTTAGCGTGATGTTATCTCTTAAACCATATTGCGCTGTGATGGTATTGGTAATCGTATGATTTGCATCTTCATCAATACGAAGTTGATACAACTGTCCTTCATCGATCGAAGCATTTATTTGAGAATCCCGATAGTACGAATAATCAAGATCATAGAACGTTGAAAACTCACCACGCTTAATCAGTGAATATTGTCGCTCATTAGAGGAAAAAACCTCCTGCAAGTTAGTCTCTTGCGTCGCATCACCTTCTTTTTGTTGGAGTGCATTTGCAGCCTGCCCTTCAACACCTGGCTTAAGAGAAGGTGTTGCATCAACATTTTCAGTAGATTCTGCCGTATAACTTGATTGTGCTTGTTCAAGCTCGGTCGCAGAACTATTTTCAGTATTATTTTGAGTATCTTGAGAAATATTCTCTTCTGATGGAGCTTCAACTGTTTCGGGTGCTGCATAGACGCCTGTGACAATCATTTGAATACTGATTGCGAGTAGCGTTCTTTTCGTCCATTGATTATTCATTTTACTTCCTACCACAATTCTTCATTATTTGGATTTTGTTTCAATTCAATTTAATTGCATTTAAATTACTTACGTTTATAGTAAAGCCGCATATATGTTGTAATGGGTTGATTATACGTTGGAGATTTGGGATCAAGATCTAATACTTTACGCATAGTTGAGGCTTTATCTGCGATTTTATTCATATAATCTGACGAAAATTGTGCATCAACTAAGGCGTAACGGTTAATTGTTGCATCATCGACATGTCTTAAATCTGTTTCTTGTAATGCTAATAGATCTGTCTGTTGAGATTCAGGAACGTTCACTAAAAATAAGGTATTGTTTTCCCAAATTTCTTTAAATCGTGCTTCATCAAAACTGATATTTCCTAATGCAGGGTCAGCAACATAAACCCTTCCATCTTTATATGCTTTGTATACAACAAAGTGCTTAAAACCTGCATAGTGAATTGGAACAATAGCAGGTTGTGTCTGTTTAATCAGGTCTTTGAATTCACCACGGTAACCCCCACTTTCATAACCTAAAGCAGTGACGAAGCGCTTCATATCCAATAATGAAAAGCTTCTACGCTCAATGATTCGATCATACTCGCCAAATCGCAACAATCCCTCCATGGTTTGTTGTTCTGTCAAATTTAGACCAGCGTGACCATTAAGAACTGTCGTCAACGCCGCAGAACCACAACTATAGTCATACGCTTGACGGACTATTCCTCTAAACTGATTTTCGATAGCCGGCTTGATAGCTACAGGTTCACGGTGATTTTTTGTATAAGATAGATGTCGTGAGTCTGCAATCTCACTGTAATAAACTGCTTCGCGTGGTTTTTCTTTAATTTCGAGAGCATGACTCGCAAAAAAATACATAATTGCAGAGCCTAAAGTAATTTCTATCATAATGTTAACTGTTCTAGTTCGGCGTACTTGCCTTTATGATTCTGTAGTTGGAGTTTGCACTCACATTTATTCTTATATTCAGAATACCTTTTTCATCCTAAAAATACAGTACTTTTACTTTTTAATTTCAAATTCGCAAAATTTAAAAAACGCGTGATCAACACGCGTTTTTTGTATAAAAACTTAGTGACCAGAAATTTTGATTGAAGTGCTACCCAAATTCAAACCTTGAACTTCGATTGAACCGATACTCTTATTAGCTTCACCTAAAGAAACTTTTTGGATGTAAGCATTCAATGGTGATTGAGCTGGGCTGATATATAATCCATCTTTTGTTACACCAATTTTGGCGTCAGCATTCAGGTTTTTACTGCCTGAACTTGTAACTTTCAAGCCCTCGATTCCAATGCTACCACCACCCGATGTAGATGTATCATTAATAGTTAAGCTTGTAGATAAACCACCAGTGATTTCAGAATCAACGACAATCATAGCGCCTTGAGGTGCATTACCTAATTGAACGTTTGCTTTGGTTGCACCCAATGATAATGTTAAACCTGTAATAATTTGTTTTTCAGAACCTTCAACAACACCACGAACATTGTCATCAGAACTGTAAGTGCCAGAGCTTGCAACCCCAATAGAACCAACATTGATGTCTAAAGCACCAGTTTCAGCAAGAACATTAAGTACCGCTTGACCACCAACATCTGCGGCATCAACTTTCAACGTTGCTAAGTTTTGAGTATTTCCAGTACCCTTTGAAATCGTTAAACCGTTAACCGTGATTGCACCAGCACCAATTGTTGGATCAGCAGTGCCAGCTGTATTAATGGTCGTATCACCGAATGTCAAAGCGCTATTTGTAAAACCATCATTATCATGAATATATAACTTATCGATTTCGATACCAGCAGTTGTATCAATGGCAATAGTAATACCATCTTGACCAGTCGTTGCGCTGAGTGATGCATCATCCATTGCCTGCATCGCCATAGCATTCACGCTCACCGCCATTGAAGAAACTAAAGCCAATTTTGTGAATAATTTCATTATGTACTCTCCCAAGAGCATTTTTTCATTTTTTTGACTGCTCTCCGTGTTTCTGAAGTTTTTATAATTTAACTACTGAAACTTCATCCTTGAGCAGTTCGCTTTGCAGTATTAAGTTAACCTTATGTTATCTTATGATCAATATCTGTTAAGAAAATTCGACCTATTCCCGATAAATGGCATAAGTGTGAACTAGTATTAAATGGGTGATGCAAATTTTCTGAAAAGAGTGTAACAAGTCACAAATGGTAAGTGCTTCATTTTTTAAACAAAACTTAAAAATTTCAGGACTAAGTAAAGCTGATTTTTTGCAAAAAATTGGTTCATTGACAGGATTGGTATATCTTGAAAATCAGGATTTACCGATTATCGGATTTTTGCCAAAAAAATATTGCGTTTATATAAACGGCGGATTCAGTCAATTTGTGCGTTGTTCTGATTTTAATTATCAGTATGAAAGCCAATTTTCTTCACTCAAAGATTTTGTTCAATGTAGCGAAAATTCACTTCCAGATTCTGCAAGCCATTATTTCAGAGGCGGTTACATTGGTTACTATGATTATAATTTTGCAGCAAATTTTCAAATCAACACCAAGGTAAAAAAACAACCACAATTGTTTTTTGGCTTGTATGAAAGCTATTTGATTTATGAAAATAATAATTGGGTTTTCTATAGCACTGAACATAATGCCGAGTGCCTTTATACACGATTATTAGACTGTTTTCAGCAATCTAGTCCATCATCATTTCAACTCAGTTCACCCATGCAAGCACGTTGGACTAAACAACAATATCGAACTGCATTTCAACGAGTACAAGATTACATTGTTGCTGGGGATTGTTACCAAATTAACCTAACTCAAGAATTTGTAGCACAAGCTGAAGGTGAGCTACTGAGTATAGCTAAACCTTTTTGGGCACTCACAAATGCTCCTTATGCTGCTTATCTTAAAATTGATAACCTTGAACTTTTGAGCTGTTCACCTGAGTTATTTATCGAGTTTAGACCCAATAAAAAAATGATCACTAAACCGATCAAAGGCACCATGCCACGCTTTAAAGATCCTCAAAAAGACCAAGAATCAAAACAAACACTCATCAACTCTGAGAAAGATAAAGCCGAAAATCTAATGATTGTTGACCTTCTCAGAAATGATTTAAGCATTTATGCAGAAACTGGCACTGTCAAGACACCAAAATTATTTAACATTGAAAGCTTTAATCAAGTCCACCACATGGTCAGTGAAATTGAAGCGACGTTAAAATCCGATGTTCATCAATTAGATGTTTTACACGCAGCACTCCCCGGCGGTTCAATAACGGGGGCACCCAAAATTCGAGCGATGGAAATTATTGAAGAACTTGAAGAGTCCCCACGCGGTGCATACTGTGGCTCTATTGGTTATTTCAATTTTGATGGTACTGGTTCTTGGAATATTTTGATCCGAACGATTCAAAAATATCAGCAAGATGTGTCTATTTGGGCTGGTGGTGGTGTCACAATCAGTTCAGATTGCGATGCAGAATATCAAGAATGTTTTGATAAGGTTGAAGCCATGCTAAAACTGATGAATCAATGGTACGAATCATAAAAAAGCGACCTATCTGGTCGCTTTTTCAACAACAAAAATTTGCAGCACTCACACTTTTAAAATGTCATTCTTCAAGGTGTCTACTAAACGTTGATTTTGCTCATCTGTACCAATGGTGATACGCAAATACTGATTAATACGTGGTTTATTAAAATATCTTACGATAATGCCACGCTCTCGCAATTCATTTGCAAGCTGACCTGCATCTTTGCTAGGCAGTGTTGCAAATATAAAATTTGCGGCAGAAGGCAACACATCAAACCCTAAGGATTTCAGTTGCTCAACTAACTTTATACGACTAGCAATCACTTTGGCATTTTGCGCTTCGAAATAGGCTTGATCCTCGAAAGACGCCACTGCAGCGGCAATCGCAAAACGGTCCATTGGATATGAATTGAAGCTATTTTTTACCGCTTCTAACGCTGCAATTAAATGCGGCTGTGCAATCGCAAACCCGACCCTTAATCCCGCAAGCGAACGTGATTTCGAAGTTGTTTGACAGACCACCAAGTTGTCATATTTTTCTACGAGAGCCACTGCAGATTCAGCACCAAAGTCTACATATGCTTCATCAATCACAACCACTGAATTTGGGTTCGATTGAAGTACTTCCTCAATTGCAGACAAACCAAGTGCAATACTGGTAGGGGCATTTGGATTGGTGATAATGATGCCGCCATTTGGTTGCTTATAGTCATCCACAACAATTTCAAATTTTTCGTTTAAAGGCAAAATTTGAGTTTTCACACCAAAAAATTGGCTATAAACAGGATAGAAACTGTAGGTAATATCTGGATAAAGAATTGGCAAATCTTGAACAAAAAATGCCTTAAAAATATGAGCTAAAACCTCATCAGAACCATTACCAACAAACACGTGTCCCACTGGAACATGTTGCTGTTTCGCAATTGCTTGCTTTAATTCCGATGCGTCAGGGTCAGGATACAAACGTAAAACATCCGCGCCATTTGCTAAAACTTGTTGTACCGCTTCTACAACTTTTGGAGATGGTGGATACGGGTTCTCGTTGGTATTCAATTTTAAAAGATTTTGGATTTTGGGTTGTTCACCAGGCACATATGGCTCTAGTTCACGTACTTCGGGACTCCAAAAACGCATTTGTTCTACTGTAATATTCATTTTTAAATTCTCTAAATTCCCCTCACTGACTAAGGAGGTTAGGGAGAGATTTTTTAATTACCCTCACCTAACCTCACTTGCATTTCGATTTCAAGCAATGCTTAAAAACAGATTTAGAGAGGAATATTCATTCTAAATTTATCGCTTAAATTACTGATAACGATATCGTGCTGAACGAGCGTGAGCATCTAAGTTTTCTTGCTGTGCAAGAATATCTGCTGTTTTCGCTAAGGTTTTCACGCCATCCTCTGAACACATGATTAAGCTTGAACGCTTTTGGAAATCATACACTCCGAGTGGTGATGAAAAACGTGCCGTACCCGAGGTTGGCAATACATGGTTCGGACCTGCACAGTAATCACCAATTGCTTCAGGCGTATAACGCCCCATGAAGATAGCACCTGCATGGCGAATACCTTCAGCCATTTCTTGTGCTTCATCTAAACATAGCATCAAGTGTTCAGGGGCAACTTGGTTGATCAATTCTGCACCTTCGGCACGGTCTTTAACTAAAACAAGCGCACCACGATTAGCAATAGAAGTTCGTGCGATTTCTGCTTTAGGAAGTGCTTTTAAGTGCTCTTCAATTGCAATCGCGACATCATGAAGCAGTTGCTCGTCTGGCGTAATAAATACAGCTTGAGCAACAGTATCATGCTCTGCTTGAGACAGAAGATCCATTGCAAGCCATTCTGCATTATTGTCCCCTTCAGCATACACTAAAATTTCTGAAGGACCTGCAATCATATCAATACCTACCTGACCAAATACGGCGCGTTTTGCTGCCGCAACAAAACGATTGCCCGGTCCAGTAATTTTATCTACTGCTGGAATGGTTTCAGTACCATAGGCCAATGCTGCAACCGCTTGCGCACCACCAATCGTAAACACTCGAGTGACACCTGCCAAATACGCAGCTGCCAACACCAATGGATTTAAATCACCATTTGGTGCAGGCACAACCATAATAATTTCAGGCACTCCTGCGACGTGTGCAGGAACTGCATTCATGAGTACTGATGATGGGTATGAAGCTAAACCACCTGGCACATAAATTCCAACACGGTCAAGCGGCGTCACTTTTTGGCCTAAGGTGTTACCCAAAGCATCAACATAGGTCCAACCATCTTGTTTTTGTGCCTGATGGAATTCACGGACACGATTTGCAGCCAACTCTAAAGCTTCTCGAACTTCAGCCGTTAAATGATCAAATGCAGCTTTAAGTTGCTCTTGTGTCAGTTCTAAATCTGAAAATTGATGCGCTGGATGTCGATCGAACTGTTGTGTGAGTTTGAGAACATGAGCATCACCATGTTGACGAACATCGGCAATGATTTGGTCTACTGTTTTTAAAAGTTCTGGGTCACTCACGGTTTCAAAAGCGAGCAAGTCAGCAAAGTCTTGCTTAAAATTTTGATCTTGAGTCGATAAACGTCGCATCAATTTATCCACAATGAAATTAAAGGGAAGCTTTAGTTTACCTGTTTTCTGTTGATTTGTGGGCATCTTCATTCAAGCAACCCAGATAGAAATGATTGAAAATAACTTTTGATTAAATTGAATTTTCTATTGAGCTCTGTTCTTATCATGATTTGATTTTATTCGGGGGAGTTTTAGATGAAAGAAATAGAAAAATATGTCGGTTACTATTTAGGTGTTTATGTCGTTGTTTTAGCTATTTGTGGATTCTTTCAATATTTTTATTACTGTCAAGGTCAATCATTGATTTGTGCTGTAAGTATGCATCGAATAAATACCATAATTACCACAACAGCTTATGTACTGACGCCAATAGTTGCTATTGTTGGTTTTCTTTCATGGAAAAAACAATTTAACTCCCAACAAATTTCAAAACTTTCTTTTCAAATTATCAGCTTACTAAACACCAACTATAGGGAACAGCTTAATTTATTATATTGGATTTCTGAAAGAAAAAACTCTTATGATGAGTTAAAATCTTCAGAAGACTTTAATCATAAAGTACAAGAAATTAAAGACAATACTGCCTATATTTACTCGTTAATATCAGATTTATCACGGTTTACTTTAGATAATCAATTAAATAGATTTCTTAATGATTGGAATCAAGGATGCAATATTTTCATATCAGATTTGAAAGTGCTAAATACAAAGCTAACGATAAATCAAATAAATTTAAAACTTAGAAAACATCCAGAATATGAAATTGATTTTATCCCAGTATATGTAAATCTAGATAAATTACAATTTCAATTAATAGAACAAATCAGAAAATACAGTCTTGTATAATAAAGAACCGCCCTTTCGGGCGGTTCTTAAAATCAACAAACTCAAGCAGTTTTCACTTGCTTTGCATTTTCTCGTTCATCCACCGCTTTTTCAAGCTGTGCAAGAATCGGATTAAGTAAGGCTTGCTTACGCTTAAAGCTCGCTTTGTTCACAATCAATCGAGAAGACACTTTACAGATTTCTTCAAGAGGCTCTAAGCCATTCGCGCGAAGTGTATTACCTGTGTCCACGACGTCGACGATGTAATCACCCAAACCAACCAATGGTGCAAGCTCCATCGAACCGTAAAGTTTAATCACATCAACTTGCTCACCTAAGCTCGCATAGTATTGACGCGTCAAATTCACGTACTTGGTCGCGATCTTCAAACGACCTTTCGGACGCTCCATACCCACTTTGCCCGCTGTCATTAACTTACAGTTTGCAATTTTAAGATCTAATGGTTCATAGACATTTTGTGCACCATGTTCCATCAGTACATCTTTACCTGCAACACCAATATCAGCCGCACCATTTTCTACATACGTTGGTACATCAGATGCACGTAAAATTAAAATTCGAACATGTTTATGCGTCGTAGGAAAAATTAATTTACGCGATTTATCTGGGTCTTCTAAAAGATTAATCCCTGCTGTTTCTAGCAATGGCAATGTCTCTTTTAAAATACGACCTTTACTTAATGCTAAGGTTAAACCATGATCAAAATTGCCCATTACGTCAAAATTAGGATCACCGTTTCTCATATCGCTCATTAACTTACTCGCTCACTCGCTTAATTTGGGCACCTAAACCTTGTAATTTTGCTTCAACATCTTCATAACCGCGATCAATGTGATAAATACGGTCAATTAAAGTCTCTCCTTCAGCAGCTAAAGCAGCCAAAACTAAAGAAAATGAAGCACGCAAATCTGTTGCCATAACAGGTGCAGCTGAAAGTTTTTCAACTCCTGTTACAACTGCATCATTACCTTCAACCTGAATATTAGCGCCCATACGTGACAATTCAGGTACATGCATAAAACGGTTTTCAAAAATCGTTTCTGAAATTGTTGCAAACCCACGACCGATTGCATTGACCGCCATCAATTGTGCTTGCATATCTGTTGGAAAATCTGGATGAGGCAATGTACGGAAACTAACGGCCTTAGGACGCTTACCCATCATATCGAGTTCGATCCAATCATCACCGCGCGTAACTTCTGCACCCATTTCTTCAAATTTATCCAACACTGATTCCATCAGCAATGGATCTGTATGTGTCGTTTTAACTCGTCCGCCCGTAATAGCAGCAGCCGCTAAATAAGATCCTGTTTCAATACGGTCAGCAACAACTGAATATTCACAACCATGCAAACTTTCTACGCCAGTGACGATTAATGTATCCGTATCTAAACCTTCAATCTTCGCACCCATCTTAATGAGCATTTGTGCAAGATCAGTGATTTCAGGTTCACGAGCCGCATTACGGATGGTAGTAACACCTTCTGCTAAGACAGCAGCCATGAGGATGTTTTCTGTCCCACCCACAGTAACCATATCGAAAACAACTTCACCGCCTTTTAAGCGACCATCAACTTTTGCATTGACATAGCCTGCTTCGACTTCAATTTCCGCACCTAAAGCTTCTAATGCTTTTAAATGCTGGTCAACAGGACGTGAGCCAATAGCACAACCACCAGGTAAAGATACTTTTGCACTACCGTAGCGCGCCAGCAATGGGCCAAGCACCAAAATAGAAGCTCGCATAGTCTTTACGAGTTCATATGGTGCAAATTGATTATCAAGGGTTGAAGTATCAGCGACAACAGTGTCACCTTCATACTTCATGCTAATCCCAAGACCTGCAATTAATTTTACAAGCGTATGAACATCTTTAAGCTTGGGTACATTTCTGAGCGTAATTGGTGTTTCAGCAAGAATCATTGCTGCTAAAAGTGGCAATGCAGCATTTTTTGCACCAGAGATGCGAACTTCGCCTTGTAGTCTTTTACCACCAGTGATTAGAAATTTATCCATTTATTCCTTAAGCTCCGAAAAGACTAGCTTTGCGCCATTCTTCTTTTGTCATTGCGCGTATGGTTACAGCGTGAACTGCACCACTTTTAATATATTCGTTAAGAGGAGCATAAACTGCTTGTTGACGAGCAACTGTTCTTTTACCTTCAAACAGATCATCTACAATACGGAGGTCAAATTTCCCACTTTGTCCACTTACAGCAACATCAGCAGAAGGGAAAGCAGCTTTTAAGATTTCAGTGAGCTGTTCACTATTCATTGCAAAGACCTCTCATGGGACGATCGATTGTGTAAAAACGGATTATTTTACTATAACTCATTCAATGAATTCATCTGCTATACAATTTATCTATAAAAAAAAGAGGCAATATACCTCTTTTTTTATTTTCAGCTACAGACCGTCATATAGGCAGCGGCTGAAAAGCCATTTGCATTTTACGATATCGCATTAACTGTCTTTTTATTTTCTCAGTCAATTTTTTAATTGATGCATACATATCATCGCCAGATGCCTGAGCAAAAAGTTCGACGCCTGGTAAACGCACGATTGCTTCAGCGATATGATTCGAACTTCCTTTTTTCGAACGCTTATCGACTTGGTGATCCTTTGTGAGTTTCACCTGCATACTATTGACCTGATCAAGGTGCTTGGTCATTTCGGCGAATTTACAACGAATATTCTCTTCTATTGCAGGAGTAATACTTAAATGATGTCCACGAATTGTTATTTGCATAATCCTATCCCTCTCCTTCTAAAGGATTTGATTGAGTTAAGCCATGTGATTGCATGACAGAACATTCAACATAGAATTATTCTGCAAATTTAAGTCATGAAATCATGCTGGCTAAACCTCGTGTAACTAAAAAAAAGAGATTCATTATTTCGTCATAATGAACCTCTAGAATAATCACACTTCAAATTTCAGATCAAGACTTTTCGATCGGATGATGCAGGAATATGTAACGATTCGCGATATTTTGCGACTGTACGACGTGCAACATCGATACCATCCTCATTTAACAACTTAGCTAAACTGTTATCAGATAATGGTTTTCTTGGGTTCTCTTCAGCAATCAACTTTTTAATTTTTGCTCGGATCGCAGTTGAAGACGCTTCACCACCTGACGTTGTTCCAACATGGCTTGAGAAAAAATATTTAAGTTCAAACAACCCTCTCGGCGTAAGCAAATATTTATTGGTGGTTACACGAGATACTGTTGATTCATGTAACTCAACCTCCTCCGCCACATCTCTCAACACCAAAGGTTTCATTCCTTCAGCACCCAACTCTAAAAAATCTCGTTGATGCTGAACAATACATGTCGCTACTTTTAAAAGCGTTTTATGGCGCTCATCTACACTTTTAATAAAATTTTTAGCATCAAGCATTTGATTGCGTAAATATTGATTATCTGCACTTTGATCAGCTCGACGAATCATATTTGCATAATAAGGATTGATGCGTAATTTTGGCAAAATATCCGGATTTAAGTGCACATGCCAACTGTCATTTTTCTTTGCCACCACCACATCAGGTACCTGGTAATCAGATTCTTTATTCTCAAACATTAGACCTGGATAGGGTTGTAATGATTTTAAAAGTTGTATTGCTGCTTTTAACTGTTCAAGTTTAAAACCTGTTTGCTTCAGTAATTTATTTAGGTCATTGGCAATCAATAATTCATAATGCTGCAATAACAATAACGCGTCATTACGGCAAGGTAAGGTATTAGGCAATACTTGAAGCTGAACATATAAGCATTCCACAAGATTGCGTGAACCAACGCCAATCGGCTCTAGTCTTTGTATATGTTTCAACACCACTAAAATTTCATCTATCTCAACATCTTCTTGAATATCCATCTGTGCGAGTAAAGTCAGCACTGCGTGGTGAATTTCTTCAACGCTCTCATCTAAAAAGCCTTTTTCATCCAAACCATCTACGATGCAATAGGCAATCAAAAGATCAGTTTGGGAGAAATTTAGGAGATTAACTTGCTGTAAAATATGATCTTTCAGTGTATTTTGAATTGAACGATTATCCTCACGTTCTTCATATTCTGGTAATTCCATTGATGATGATTGATGAGTATAGACATCATCCCATTCAGTATCTACAGGTAAATCATTTGGTAAATGATCTGCATTTAATTCTCGAGTAAGATCACTAGCAGACTGCTCCTGATTCAACTCCTCCAAACTTTGCATTGGGGAATCGTCTTCCACCTTCTCAAGTAAGGGATTACTATCCAACTGCAATTGAACTTCTTGCTCCAACTCTAAGCTGGATAATTGTAAAAGTCGGATCGCTTGTTGGAGCTGGGGTGTCAAAGACAAAGAATTGGATACTTTTAGTCCTAACGCTAATTTCATTAATCATTACCCCCTAACATCGTTATTATTTAAGCAATAATCATGCCTACAATTCTTATAACATAAGTTTCAAGTGTTAAGTTAATCAATTAGTCTTAATTGTTAATAACAAATAAGGATAAAATACATTATAATTCAATCACTTTTTTTTAATTAATATTCAAAAAAATATGAGCACTCAAGTTTAAATAAAAAAAATAATTTTTTAGCGTTATCTGCAGTTATGGTTGATTAAAAATAAACCACTTACTCATGATTAAGGTTTTATAAGCTCATGATTTGTTTCGCGTTAATCAAAAAATCTAAATTCATTTGAATTTCGAGTATTTTTTATTCTTTACTTATTCTCATAGAAAGTATAAAAATAATTAATAGCTTATTTTGAATAGATTTCAACCAAATTTGAGAACTGTCAAAATTATAAGAACGATATATTAAAAGACATGGAGATTTCTTGATGAAAAGTCTATCTGGTAAAGTCCTTCTCAGCGCATTAGGCTTCATCATCGCTGGTGGAACAATGAGTCAAGCCAATGCTACTGACACGATTGCGAAAATCAAAAAAAATGGAAAAGTGATCATCGGGTATCGTGAATCTTCTGATCCAATCTCATATATCGTGGGTGGTAAACCTATGGGATATGCCATCGATATCTGTAATAACGTAGCTAACGAATTAAAAAAAGACTTAAAACTCCCCAACTTAAAAGTTGAATATAAAGCGGTTACTTCTTCCACGCGAATTCCTGAAATGCTCGCTGGAAACATTGATATGGAATGCGGGACGACAACCAACTCTGTCCAGCGACAACAGCAAGTCAACTTCTCTACAAATTACTTTGCCACTGAAGTACGTATGGCAGTCAAAGCTTCAGCGCCTTTCAAAGATTTAGGTGATTTAAATGGTAAAGCCGTTGCCACAACGCAAGGAACAACCTCGGATAAATATATTAAAATGGGTGCACGAGGAGAAAAAATAAAAGTTACCAATGTCTATGGTAAAGATCATGCTGATTCTTTTGCAATGGTCGCTTCGGGACGTGCAGCTGCATTTGTTATGGATGACAATATTCTTGCAGGGCTCATTGCCAAATCATCAAAACCTCAAGATTTTAAAATTGTAGGTCCAGTCCTTTCGTCAGAACCTTACGGAATTATGCTGCCTAAAGGGGATGCCAAGTTTAAAGCGATTGCAGATCGTGTGGTAACTGGAATGTGGAAAAATGGTCAAATGGATACCCTTTATAAAAAATGGTTCTTATCACCTATTCCACCACGCAATATCAATCTAAACATGCCTATGAGTAGCTCATTTAAAAAATTAAAAGCATCTCCGAATGATGCAGGGATTAAATAACAAAAATTATGAGGGCTTAAATAGAAACACTTAAGCCCTTTTTTCTCGTAACCATTGCAGGAAATTTCAATGGCTGTTGGTTCTTTAAATTGGACGTCATTTTGCTTGGCATCTAACGAATATGGCGTTGATAAAAAAGATTGGGCTGAATCTATCTGTAGTGCGATTGGAGGTTCAAGTTATTCAGCTGTTGCTGATGCACCGACCTGGTTACAAATACTTGGATCAGGTATTTGGACCATGATCTGGACTGCTGTCATTGCCTTTTTCATCGCATTTTTACTTGGTTCACTTATTGGCATTATGCGTACATTACCCAATAAGTTACTTTCATTCATTGGGACTTGTTATGTAGAGTTATTCAGAAATATACCCTTAATCGTTCAATTATTTTTCTGGGCATTCGTTTTTCCTCAACTCCTGCCATTAAGTATGAGTACTGGAAGTGGTGAAATGGTTCCTGGCGGATGGTGGCAAAATATTTTAAATAATAATCCAGCAATTATTGGTGTATTTGCACTGGGTCTATATACCGCTGCAAGGATTGCTGAGCAGGTTCGAGCAGGTATTAATACCGTTTCACAAGGTCAAAAAAATGCAGCTTATGCGATTGGTTTAAATTTAAACCAAAGTTATCGTTATGTCATTCTGCCAGTGGCTTATCGAATCGTTTGGCCAACACTGACATCAGAAGCAATGAATGTATTTAAAAATTCAGCCGTACTTTTTGCCTTAAGTGTTTTGAATTTTTTTGCATATACCAAAACAATGCGAGAAGAAACCTCTCAAGACGTGGTCATTTTAATTCTTTCAACACCTGTTTATCTCATCATCACTTATTCAATTAAATACCTGATGGCATGGATTGAGAAACGGATGGCTGTACCAGGTCTAGGTTCGGGAGGTAAATAAAATGGACTTTAGTGTTCTAACTCATCCCGATGTCGTTGCAAGTTTGATCGCTGGTTTTAAATTTACAGTTACAGTAACCATTCTTTCGATTATTGGTGGGATTCTTCTTGGTACACCAATCGCGATGATGCGTCTATCAAATAATAAAATTGCCAGTGGATTTGCAAAATTTTATGTCGACTTTTTTCGAGGTGTTCCCCTCATTCAAGTTATTTTTATCTTTTACTTTTTACTTCCTAAGTTTTTCGATTTCCAATATCACACCTATTGGGGACCTTTATTTTCAAGTGTAGTAACCTTCGCCATTTTTGAGGCTGCCTTTTTTTCAGAAATTGTCCGTTCTGGCATTCAATCAGTTTCTAAAGGACAAGTGAATGCAGGTTACGCCTTGGGGTTTAATTATCGCCAGACGATGTCATATGTAGTTTTACCCCAAGCTTTTAGAAATATGTTACCCGTGATATTGACGCAATCCATTGTTCTTTTTCAAGATGTGTCTTTGGTTTATGTCATCAGTGCACCAGATTTCTTAGGCAATGCAAATACTTTAGCTAATACCTATGGTTCGGAAACCAAAGCCGTTTTCTATCTAGTTGTTGCTGTCGTCTATTTTGTCATTTCATTTGCACTTTCACGACTAGTTAAACGCTTACATCAAAAAATAGCCATTATTCGATAAGGAGAATCAAAATGCCAATGATTGAAATTCAAGATGTATCCAAATGGTATGGAGATTTTCAGGTACTTAGCGAATGCTCAACCACTATCAACAAAGGTGAAGTTGTCGTTGTATGCGGTCCATCTGGCTCAGGTAAATCTACACTTATTAAGACAGTAAATGCTTTAGAACCTTTTCAACAAGGAAATATTATCGTTGATGGTACCGCTTTAAAAGACTCTAAAACGAATCTAGCAAAATTCAGATCTAGAGTAGGTATGGTATTTCAACATTTTGAACTTTTTCCTCATATGACTGTGTTAGATAACCTAACAATAGGACAAATCAAAGTACTTAATCGCTCAACTGAAGACGCTAAAATAAAGGCCTTACAATATTTGGATCGAGTAGGTTTGACAGCACACAAAGATAAATTTCCAGGACAATTATCAGGTGGTCAACAACAACGTGTCGCGATTGCACGTGGTCTTTGTATGGACCCAGTCTGTATGCTTTTTGATGAACCCACTTCTGCATTAGATCCTGAAATGGTGGGTGAAGTGCTTGAAGTCATGAGCCAACTTGCAAAAGAAGGCATGACGATGATGTGTGTTACCCATGAAATGGGATTTGCAAAAAAAGTTTCAGATCGAGTGATATTTATGGATCAAGGCAAAATTCTAGAGGATTGCCCGACTGATGACTTCTTTAATAAGCCACTAGAGCGACATGAAAGGACAAAATATTTTTTAGAGAAAATTTCAGCAGTACACTAAACATCAGAATGAATCCAAAAATTTCGCGATATCTACTCAAATTATTTTCAAATTCAATTTTTTGATATAAAAAAACACCCCCTTGTATTGAAGGGGGTGTTTAGAATAATGAGCTGGCGATGACTTACTCTCACATGGGTAACCCCACAC
>NZ_JBWYIK010000014.1:0-56383 GCF_056779735.1 Acinetobacter sp. 24-47-67 | reverse complement strand
GTGAAACCTCTTAGCGCTGATGGTAGTGTGGGGTTACCCATGTGAGAGTAAGTCATCGCCAGCTCATTATTCTAAACACCCCCTTCAATACAAGGGGGTGTTTTTTTATATCAAAAAATTGAATTTGAAAATAATTAAACCCTTGTAATTAAATAAGAAGCTCCATTCAGTTAACTTATGCCAAAAGATTGATGATTCTTGCAATTAAAAAAACAACAATAAATGTCAGTATGCCTATGAGGATTTAAATAATTTCAGGGACATAGTTGATGCAATACAATCCGATCTATTACACAGATGAACACTTTGCATTTGCCGATGCAGTAAAAAAATTTGTAGAAAAAGAAATTATTCCCTATGTAAATGAGTGGGACGAAGCTGAAACTTTTCCACGAGAACTCTACAAAAAAGCTGCAGAAGTTGGATTGATGGCATCAGGTTTTGATGAAAAATACGGTGGTATCCCAGATACAGATGCATTCTATACTTTATTGGGATGTGTGGAGTTGGCAAAGGCGGCATCAGGTGGGTTAATCGCTTCCTTACTTTCACATATGATCGGTGCACCGCCAATCAATAGCTTTGCAAGTGAAGAGGTGAAAGCAGAGGTTTTGCCACAAATCTTATCAGGTGAGAAGATTTCGGCATTAGCAATAACAGAACCGGGAGGGGGGTCTGATGTTGCAGCACTTAAAACAAAAGCAGTAAAAGAAGGTGATTACTATGTAGTCAGTGGCGAAAAAACCTTTATTACTTCTGGTATTCGCGCTGATTACTATACCGTTGCCGTTCGAACTGATCCTGAAGGAAAAGGACCCAGTGGTATCTCAATGCTACTGATTGATGCCCATACACCAGGTATTACAAAAACGAAGTTAGATAAAATGGGATGGTGGGCTTCTGATACCGCTCATCTACACTTCGATCAAGTTAAAGTGCCTGCAAGAAATTTGATTGGTCCTGAGAATATGGGTTTCTTTGTTATCATGAATAACTTCAATATGGAGCGTTTTTTCTTGGCTGCGAGTAGTTATGGTTATGCAAAAGTTTGTTATGAAGAAGCTCTAGATTGGGCTCAACAGCGACGTACTTTTGGTAAACGCTTGGTAGATCATCAAGTTGTTCGTCATAAATTGGTAGATATGGCAACACGTTTACAAACGACTCGCGCTTTACTTGAAGATACGGCATATAAAATGGGGCGTCCTGAACTTCAAGGGAATGAAATGATTGCACAAATTTGTATGCTCAAAAACGTAGCAACGCAAACTATGCAATTCTGTGCTGATGCAGCCGTTCAAACACTAGGTGGCATGGGCTTTATGCGTGGCATGAAATCTGAACGTATATATCGCGAAGTTAAAGTGAATATGATAGGCGGTGGAGCTGAGGAAATTATGAAAGATTTGGCAAGCCGACAGCTGGGCTTCTAAAAGAAATAAAAAGGTGGATAAGCCACCTTTTTTAATTGATCAGATATAAAGTTAAGCATTCATTGCCATATCCCAGACGATATTGGTTAACTCATCAAGTGACATTTTCCCTTCTGGATTGTACCAAGTTACGGTCCAAGCGATTGAACCACCAATCAGTCTTCGCCAGATAAAAGGATCGTGCTTAATTTTGCCTTTGTCATGTAATACCTTGATGACACTCAGCCATATCCCTTCATAATCATTTCTTAATTTTAATAGTTTCTTCTGATTTTCCTCAGAAAGTGAAAACCATTCATAGACCAATACAGCCATAGCGGAACCTGTATCCCCAGAGATCGCATCGAGTTCAGCTTTAATCAGAGCCTTGAGTTGTTGCTCTGGATGGTCTGAAGTGGATATGGCACTTTCAAGGCAAGCGTGATTGTAAATGATGGTTTGTTCCATCACATGCGCCAAAATATCGTCTTTGGTTTTGAAATGATGAAATAAACTTCCAGATTGGATACCAATAAACTGAGCGAGTTCACGAACAGTGGTTTTGGCATAACCTTGTTTATGGAATAAATAAGCTGCCCCCAAAAGTAAACGACCACGTGGTGTATCGTCAAAGCAGGCTATTGGTTGAATTTGGTCAATAGAGGTCGCGATCATCTTGTTATTTTATCCTATTTTGTTTTCTAAACGCGTTGCTTCCATGCAAATTTTAGCGCAATAAGCAGATTTGCAAATAATAATAACATTTTGCACTTTACAAACCAAGCGCTTGCTTGGTAGATTAATCTCAAATTCTAAACAGAATAATGAGATTGTTATGACAAATATTCAGGACGAACAAAAAATTGTAAAAATTGGCTGTGCTTCAGGTTTCTGGGGAGATACCAACACAGCTGCATTTCAATTGGTACACATGTCGGATATTAACTATTTAGTATTTGATTATCTTTCAGAAATCACCATGTCTATCATGGCAAAAGCCAAAATGAAAGATCCTTCTCATGGATATGCATTGGACTTTGTTAGTCGTGTTATGACACCGCTCATCAAAAAAATTGCGGACAAGAAAATCAAAGTTGTAAGTAATGCTGGCGGTGTAAATCCATTGGCATGCCGTGATGCACTTCAAGAAGTGATCAAAAATGCTGGTTTAGATTTGAAAGTTGCGGTGGTACTTGGTGATGATTTAATGGATCAGCACGTTGAACTTCAAAAACAAAATATAAAAGAAATGTTTAATGGTGAGGATCTTCCTCCACATGTCGCAAGTAGTAATGCTTATTTGGGTGCCGTAGGTATTCGTGATGCTCTGGATTTAGGTGCAGACATTGTGATCACAGGTCGTGTCGTGGATTCGGCTGTTGTGATTGGGCCTTTATTGCATGAATACAAATGGGATTTAAACGATTACGATAAATTAGCACAAGCTGCACTTGCAGGTCACGTGATTGAGTGCGGTGCACAATGTACTGGCGGTAACTTCACAGATTGGCGTTTGGTTGAAGGCTTTGACAACATGGGCTTCCCAATTGTTGAAGTGAAAGCAGATTCATCATTTATCGTCACTAAACCAAATGGTACAGGTGGTTTAGTTTCTACAGGTACTGTGGGCGAGCAAATTGTGTATGAAATTGGTCATCCACAAGCTTATTTATTGCCTGATGTAACTGCTGACTTTAGCCAAGTCAAACTTGAGCAAGTAGGCGAGCACCGTGTATTGGTGACAGGTGCAAAAGGTACAGCACCGACACAACATTACAAAGTAAGCACAACCTATCCTGATGGTAACCGTGTGTTGGTGAGTTTCTTACTTGCAGGCCAAGATGCAGAAGAAAAAGCTTATGCCGTTTCTAATGCAATTTTAAATAAAGTTGAGCGTGTAATGGCGCTTCGTTCGATTCCACCATTTACTGAAAAATCAATTGAGATTTTAGGTACAGAAACAACGTATGGCGCAAATCGTCGTGTGCAAAAACCTCGTGAAGTTGTGGTGAAAATTGCCGTTAAACATATGTTTAAAGAAGCATGTATGTTCTTTGCATCTGAGATTGCGCAAGCTTCAACAGGTATGGCACCTGCATTAACAGGGATTGTGGGTGGTCGTCCAAAACCATCTCCAGTGATTAAATTATTCTCGTTCTTGGTAGAGAAATCTCAACTAAATGTTGAAGTGGATATCAATGGTGAGCGTCATAAAGTTGATGTACCACAGGGTGAGCCGCTTGCAGAGATTCCAACGATTCCTACAGGTGAAGTGGCAACTTTAACAGGTAATGAAATCGAAGTGCCATTGGTTGAAGTTGCACATGCACGTAGTGGTGATAAAGGTAACTACAGCAACATCGGTGTACTTGCACGTAAACCAGAATTCTTACCTTGGATTCGTGCATCTTTAACGGAAGCCAATGTTGCTGAATATATGAAGCATGTATTTGAAGGCGGTGAGGGTGGCGAAGTTCGTCGCTATGAATTACCGGGTTTAAATGCCATGAACTTCTTATTGATTGATGCGCTTGGTGGTGGTGGTGTTGCGAGTTTACGTATTGACCCACAAGGTAAAGCCTTTGCACAACAATTGTTAGATATGCCAGTGAAAGTGCCTGCAAATTTATTGTAAGCACAGCTTTGGGCATCGCCATGATGCCCAATCCAGAAAATTTACATCAATTAAAAATGGAATTATGCGCAATGGGTTATCAATCAATTTTTAGAAATGATGCGTTCGCTGGCAAAGTCGTGATTGTGACAGGTGGTGGTTCGGGGATTGGTCGTTGTACGGCACATGAGCTTGCATCACTTGGTGCGCAAGTGGTCATCACAGGTCGTAAGATTGAAAAACTTGAAAAAGTGATTGCTGAAATTACAGAAGATGGCGGTAAAGTGCATGGCATCGTGTGTGATAACCGCGAAGAAGAACAAGTCAAAAATATGATTGCGGAAGTGATCGAAAAATTTGGTCGCATTGATGGTTTAGTCAATAACGCAGGTGGTCAGTTCCCATCGACTTTAGAAAGTATTTCTGCCAATGGTTTTGATGCGGTGATCCGTAACAACTTGCACGCAACGTTCTTTTTAATGCGTGAAGCCTATAACCAGTGGATGGCAAAAAATGGTGGAGCCATCGTCAATATGGCAGCAGATATGTGGGGCGGTATGCCGGGTATGGGGCACTCAGGTGCAGCACGTTCAGGTGTTGATAACCTGACCAAAACGGCTGCGGTGGAATGGGGTAAATCAGGTGTGCGGGTAAACTGTGTGGCACCGGGTTGGATTATCTCATCAGGGATGGATACCTATTCAGGCCCTGTCGCAGAATTCATTATCCCTAACCTTTCTAGCAATGTGCCTTTACAACGTATGGGAACAGAGTCGGAAGTATCTTCGGCGATTGTTTATCTATTATCTGACGCTGCTAACTTTGTTTCAGGGATGACAGTACGTATTGATGGTGCGGCTTCACAAGGTACACGCGTATTCCCATTATCATCTGCAGAAAATAGTGAGTCTTATAACGGCTTCCACCGTGCATTTATTCCAGATGTACTAAAGAAAAAAGACGAAAAGAATTAATCCAGATTATAAGGAACAAGGAGGAAACGGAATGGCAGTGATTCAGTCCGAAGTTGCAGTAGGAAGCGAAGTATTTGAACAGAATAAAGCGAAATTGCTCGAGCAAATCGAAGAGATTCGAGCGATTCAAAAAAGTGCGCTAGATCGTTCTTATAAAGCTAAGCCTAAGTTTGATAAAAAAGGAAAGATTTTACCGCATGAGCGTGTACGTATGTTGCTCGATGCAGATTCTCCATTTGTAGAGTTGTGTGGTCTTGTGGGTTACAAGATGCATGATGATAAAGATGGTTCAGAAGCAGGTGGCGGGATCATTGCAGGGATTGGTTTTGTAAATGGTACACGTTGTATGGTGGCTGCCAATAACAGTGCGATCAAAGGCGGTACGATTGCTCCAATGGGTGTACACAAAAGCCTTCGTTTACACCAAATTGCGTTAGAGCAAAAATTACCAATCATTACTTTAGCAGAAAGTGGTGGTGCAAACTTAAACTACGCAGCAGAAGTATTTACTGCTGGTGGTACAACCTTTGCCAACCAAGCACGTTTATCTGCAAAAGGGATTCCACAAATCTCTGTAGTCCATGGTAATGCCACAGCAGGTGGTGCATACCAACCGGGTCTTTCTGATTATGTGATTACGGTACGTAAGCAAACTGAAATGTTGCTTGCAGGACCGCCATTGTTATTGGCAGCAACAGGGGAAGTGGCAACTGCTGAAGAATTGGGTGGTGCAGAAATGCATGCACAAGTGGCAGGTACAGCAGAATACTTAGCAGAAAATGATGCTGATGGTATCCGTATCGCACGTGAAATCTTTAAGCATTTAAACTGGAAAGAGCAAGTTAAGCTTGAAACACCAGAATATAAAGAGCCACGTTATTCAGCAGAAGAATTACTTGGCATCATTCCATCAGATCCAAAACAACCTTTGGATATGAAAGAAATCATTGCACGTATTGTTGATGATTCTGATTTCTTCGAATTTAAAAATGAGTATGATTCACATACGGTATGTGGTTGGTCGCAAATTGGTGGTATGCATTTAGGCATTATCACTAATAATGGTCCGATTACGCCACAAGGTGCAGCAAAAGCAGCGCAGTTTATTCAGTTATGTGAACAAACACGTCGCCCGATTTTATTCTTGCACAACACCACAGGCTTTATGGTAGGTACAGATGCAGAACAAAACGGCATCATCAAACATGGTTCTAAGCTGATCCAAGCGGTTGCCAACTGTACAGTGCCGAAGATTTCGATCATTGCTCATGGTTCATACGGTGCAGGTAACTATGCGATGTGTGGTCGTCCACTTGGCCCACAATTTATCTTCTCATGGCCGAACTCTCGTGTTGCGGTAATGGGCGGTGCGCAAGCAGGTAAGGTACTTCGTATTGTTGCGGAAGCGAAACAACGTGAATCTGGCATGGAGCCAAATGAGCAAATGTTGGACTTCTTAGAACAATCGACAGCAATGAAATTAGAGTCGCAATCGACTGCATTATTCAACACAGCGATGTTGCATGATGATGGCATTATCGACCCACGTGATACACGTAAATTGCTGATTTTCTTATTGCAAACCATTAATGAATCACAAGCACGTGAGTTGAATCCAACACGTTTTGGTGTGCCAAGATTCTAATCAATCCCTCTTGCGGAAGATATTCCTCATCCCTTTAAAAAGTGAGGAATACCCCTCTTTTTAAAGAGGTGAGAAGCATGGATTCGCAAGGTAGATTAAAGATTAAAAAACAAATATTGAAATTTTAAGGAAGACAAAAAATGAAATTTACTGAAGAACATGAAGCGCTACGCCGTACAACACGTCAATTTGTAGAAAACGAAATCAACCCATTCACAGCAGAATGGGAAAAAGCGGGTCGATTCCCAATCCACGAAGTATTCAAAAAAATGGGTGATTTGGGTTTATTGGGTATCTGTAAACCTGAAGAAAACGGTGGTTTGGCACTCGATTATTCTTATAACCTTGTTGTTGCAGAAGAATTAGGTCGTATCAATGTTGGTGGTGTTGCACTTGCTATGGGTGTACAAACTGACATGGCAACCCCTGCAATTGCACGTTTTGGTAGCAAAGAATTACGTGATGAGTTTTTAACGCCAGCAGTTGCAGGTGAAAAAGTTGCAGCGATTGCGGTATCTGAGGTTCAAGCAGGTTCTGACGTTGCAGCACTAAAAACCACAGCAACTAAAGATGGTGATGACTACATCATCAATGGTCATAAAATGTGGATCACAAACTCTCTACAAGCAGACTTTTTCTGTTTGTTAGCGAATACCTCTGACGGTAAGCCACACTTTAATAAGTCAATGATTGTGGTTCCAGCAAACACACCGGGGATTACATTCTCTGAGCCATTAGATAAATTAGGTATGCGTTCTAGTACCACTGCACAGGTGTTTTTTGACAACGTACGTGTGCCACAGCGTAACTTAGTGGGTCAAGAAGGCATGGGCTTTATGATGCAAATGCTTCAGTTCCAAGAAGAGCGTATGTGGGGGGCTGCAAACGCAATGGGCGGTATGTTGCAAT
Organism: Acinetobacter sp. 24-47-67; assembly: GCF_056779735.1. Classification (NCBI taxonomy): domain Bacteria; kingdom Pseudomonadati; phylum Pseudomonadota; class Gammaproteobacteria; order Moraxellales; family Moraxellaceae; genus Acinetobacter; species Acinetobacter sp. 24-47-67. The sequence continues at coordinate 48,829 of NZ_JBWYIK010000014.1, read as the reverse complement.
GTATCGAAAAAACAATTCAATACACGAAAGAGCGTACAACTTTCGGTCAGCCGTTAATTGACAACCAATATATCCATTTCCGTTTTGCTGAGTTAATGACTGAGATCGAAGCGCTTAAAGCATTAACCTATCGTGCTTGTGAACTTCATATCGAAGGCGAAAACGTAACGCAAATGGCATCTATGGCAAAACTAAAAGCAGGTCGTTTAACGCGTGAAGTTGCAGATAGCTGCTTACAGTTCTGGGGTGGTAATGGCTTTATGGCAGACAACCCTGCTGCACAATTCTACCGTGATGGTCGCTTAGTTTCGATTGGAGGTGGTGCGGATGAAATCATGCTTGGCATTATCTGTAAGATGATGGACATCCTTCCTGGTAAGAAAAAATAAGCAGGAGATCTGAGATGACATTATCAAGTTCAATTGCCAATTTAGAAGTTGATGGCAGCATCATCCTAGAGCAAGACGGTGGCATTTTAACTTTATGGTTAAACCATCCTGAAAGCCGTAATGCGATGAGTCTAAAGATGGTGCAATCGATGCAAGCGGTATTTGCTGCGATCAAAGATGATGTGTCTGTACGCGCTGTAATTTTGCGTGGTAAAGGCGGTCACTTCTGTGCAGGTGGTAATATCAAAGATATGGCAGCGATCCGTGCTAAAGCGATGGAAGTGGGAAACAACACACCATATACCGAATTTAACCGTACCTTTGGTGCGTTGATTGAGCAAGTCGATCAAGCACCACAAACGGTTGTGGCTGTACTTGAAGGTGCTGTACTCGGTGGTGGTTTCGGTTTGGCATGTGTCTCTGATGTTGCAATTGCGCATGCAGAAGCACAATTTGGCTTACCTGAAACTGGCTTAGGGATTTTACCTGCACAAATAGCACCGTTTGTGGTGACACGTGTTGGCTTAACTCAAGCACGTCGTTTAGCCTTATTAGGTATGCGCTTTAAGGGTCAAACCGCTTTAGAGGTGGGGATTGTGCATCAAGTGGTTGCAGATGAAGTTGAACTTGCATCAGCACTTGAAGAAACCATTACCCAAATTAAACGCTGTGCGCCATTGGCATCGCGTGCAACCAAAGCATTATTACATCGTACCACCAAAGAAGAATTGGGGCCGTTACTTGATGATGCAGCACGTCAATTTGCAGATGCCGTGGCAAGCGCAGAAGGAATGGAAGGCACAATGGCGTTTATTCAAAAACGCCAACCAAGCTGGGCAGAATAAACCACATTCCAACGCCTGTATGAATGTGAATTAAAAAGGATACGCTCCTCAAGATCAGAGGAGCCTAAAAAATTGGTGGAACTATGGCGTTTACAAAAGTATTAGTTGCAAACCGTGGTGAAATTGCTGCTCGTGTGATGCGTACAGCAAAAGCCTTAGGTTACGAAACCGTTGCTGTGTACTCAGATGCCGACAAAAATGCGCGTCACGTACAAGTCGCAGATGAAGCGGTTTATATCGGTCCTTCAAAAGTATCAGAATCTTATTTATCGATTCCAAATATTATCGAAGCATGTAAGAAAACTGGCGCAGATGCGGTGCATCCGGGTTATGGTTTCTTATCAGAAAATACTGATTTTGCTGCAGCATGTGCAGAAAATGGCATTATCTTTATCGGTCCACCTGCAGGTGCGATTGAGCTCATGGGTAGCAAGCGTTTGTCTAAAATCGCCATGATCGAAGCAGGCGTACCATGTGTACCGGGTTATGAAGGCGACCAACAAGACATCGACTTTTTAGCAGATCAAGCGAAAAAAGTAGGTTTTCCATTGATGGTAAAAGCATCAGCAGGTGGTGGTGGACGTGGTATGCGTCTTGTTCACCAAGAAGCGGATTTACTTGAAGCGTTAAAAACTGCACGTTCTGAAGCAGAAAATGCGTTCGGTTCGGGTGAGCTGATTATCGAGAAAGCAGTGATTGCACCTCGCCATGTAGAAATCCAAGTCTTTGGTGATACACATGGTAACTACGTGTATTTATTTGAACGTGATTGCTCGATTCAACGTCGTCACCAAAAAGTGGTTGAAGAAGCACCTTGCCCAGTTTTGACAGAAGAAACTCGTCAAGCGATGGGGAATGCCGCAGTTGCAGCAGCCAAAGCGTGTGATTATGTCGGTGCGGGTACAGTTGAATTCTTACTTGATCAATCAGGTGAATTCTATTTCTTAGAGATGAATACGCGTCTACAAGTTGAGCATCCTGTAACAGAAATGATCACAGGTCTTGATCTTGTTGAATGGCAACTTCGTGTCGCAAACGGTGAAACTTTACCGCTTAAACAAGAAGAATTGACCATGAATGGTCATGCGATTGAAGTGCGTTTATATGCAGAAGATCCACGCCAAGACTTCTTACCACAAACAGGTAAAATCTTGCGTTGGCAACCTGCAGATTTAGAAGGCGTACGTATCGACCACGGCATGATGCCAACTGATGAAGTTAGCCCATTCTACGATCCAATGGTGGCTAAAATCATCGTACATGGTAAAACTCGTACTGATGCGATCCGTTTACTTGCTCGTGCAGTAAATGATTCTGTACTGTTAGGTGTAAACAGTAATAAGGAGTTTTTAGTTAACTTATTACGTCATCCACTTGTGGTGGAAGGTGATGTGAACACTGGTTTTATTCAACAGCATTTCCAAAGTGATGTGAGTTTGAATAAGCAGAGTCTAAATTTAGAAAGCTTAGCATTGGTTGCAGCGTTGTTGACAAATGCATCTGCGCAAACAGATTGGAACACAGGAGTTTCTTCAGCGTTACCACTGAAACTTCGATATGATGATCAAAAGTTAGATCTCATTGTGCATCGTGATGGTCGTTCAGTGAGTGTTGAAACCTGTGGTGAAAGCCAGTCTATTGAGGTTGTAGCGCAAAATACACAGCAATTGATTTATAGCATTAATGGAATTCGACGTCGAATCGACTATGTTCTTGATGGTAATTTTGTTTATTTAGATCGCGCGAATGGCAACGTCATGGTGGAAAATATTACCTATTTACCACCTGAGACTGCCGATGTGGCAGGGGATGGTAAAATTCGTGCCCCAATGGATGGTGCAATTATAAATGTCATTGCTCAACCTGGAGAGCGTGTAACTAAAGGGCAAACATTATTGATTCTTGAAGCGATGAAAATCCAACAGCAAATTAAGTCAGATGTCGACGGTGTTGTGGGTGAAATCGTAGGACAAGTTGGTCAGCAAGTGAAAAAACGTCAAATCTTGATGAATATTGAGGTTGATGCTGAATAAGCAATAAAAAAAGCCATCTAACGATGGCTTTTTTTATGACCGGATTTATACAAATACTGTTTGTACGGCACAGTAAAGCACCCAAAGAATTGCAATCGCAACTACAGGTTCTAAAACTTTTGCCCAAGTTGGTGTAGCCACTACTTCTGGCTCAGCAACATCGTGGTGATCATGTTGAACTTGATTGACCATGTCATGAAACTCCTTCATCGTTTGGTCTAATGATATCTCTTCTTGAATGACAGGTTGAGAACCAATCAACTCATTTAGGTTATTTGTTAGCCAAACCCAATCTTTTGCTTTACCAGAGAGATGTTCAACTTGACCCTGAAGTAATTCATTCATGCCTTGTAGTTGATAATGACCTGTTACATCAAGTTGTTTAAGTTCATTAAGCTGTAAGGTCAAAATCTCTGATGTCGCAGTTTCAAGTTCTTGATGAGACAGCGTAGACTGATTATGTTGAGATGTCGTCAAATGCCGTGCGACTTCTTGAATATAAAGTTGGTCAGCGGCATGAATTTCTTGGTATATTTTTTTTTCGTCTTTACGCCATAGGCTGATGAGTTTACCTAAAGCTAAGATATTTAATTCATTGAGATATTCATGCCGTTGTTCAGCTGGATACTGTTTCAACAGCTGAGGCTTTTGAATTTTGGTCTGCTCAACAAAATATTGTACTAAATCAAAAGCCATTCAACTCTCCTGTAAGTTTTTAATCCAAAATTCTTAAACTCGGTTTTTTCTTTGGTGCTTCATTTTCTTGATTTTGTTGCTGTTTAGATTCTATCGGATTTTCATCCGTTTGTGCATTGGCATATTCATCAGGATCAAAGAATAATCCTTGACCATTTTCTTTTGCATATAACCCGAGTACAGCATTGATTGGTACATAAATATCTTTGGAAACACCACCAAAACGTGCAGAAAAGGTAATCGCTTCATTGCTCATGTGTAGTTGATGCACAGCATGTGGCACGATATTTAAAACAATCTGACCGTCTTGAACGAACTGTGTAGGTACATCGGTATAAGGCTGTGTGGCATCTACCAGTAGATATGGGGTGAGATTGTTATCGCAAATCCATTCATAAATCGCACGTGCTAAATACGGGCGAGTTGGACTTAATTTGATTTCTTGATCAGACATGTGACTCACTCTTTTGCTTTTTTAAGCGGATTTTAATTCAGGACTATAACGATTTTTTTCCTGAACCGTCATGGACTTAAGGAAGGCTGGACGACTGAAAACACGCTGGCAATATAAATAAAACGGGCGGCATTGTTGCTTTGGAAGCTCAATACCCATCGTTCTTAACCGTATAAAAATCGGTGCCAACATGCAATCTAAAATTGTAAATTGTTCAGACATGAAATAAGGATAGTGCTGAAACAAAGGTGTCAGCGAGATAAGCGTATCTTTTAACTTTTTTTGAGCTGCCTTTTGTGCGTCAACATCAAGTGTGTCTGGGTGGCGCAACATATCATCTGCAAGTTTTAACCAGTCATTTTCAAAACGCCATATATATTGGCGTTGTTCTGCACGTGGAGCAGGAGCATCTGCATATAACTTATTCTGACGATAGCGATCATCTAAATATTCAGAAATGATGGATGTATTGAAAAGTTTTAACTCATTTTCAATCATCATCGGGAGTCGATTGTATGGATTTAAACTCGCAAGATCCTCGTTGTCTTCGTCGACAATAAATAAATTGTGTTTAATTTGTTTTTCTGCCAGTAAGAAGCGAATCCAATGCGATCGAAAGTCATCTGCATGACTATAAATGGTGATGCCTTGTAATGGGGTGGTTTCGACTGACATATTCCAATCAAAGTATTAATGAATAGATAAGGATACTAAAAAAGCACGCTAAAATCATCGTTTAATGAGCGATGCATATTAAAACACTTGGATTTTATATTGATTCGTATTTATGTCTGGAACGTTTTTTATTAACTTCTATCCTTGCATTGTTGAAATTCAATCTTTAACTTTTTTATCCAAAGCGATGTAAAAAGCCGATCTTTAAATCGGCCTTGTTCACTAATGTATGATTCCACTCCACCATTGACGGACGTCGCGATTGTTAGTTAATGCACTTGTGTCGCCTGGTCTAAGTTTATAGCCACACTTGTAAACCACTGAGAATTTTTGACCTAAAGATCGATGTACCAGACTGTTATTTTGTACAGGGTATCCATCTGAGCATCCAACTAACTCTAATGCTTTATTTATGTTTTCATATGAAGACATTAATCTTTGTATGGGTCCATCACAAACATGCTTACCCGTATTGGATTGCCAGCACACGGCTAAAGCATCTATCGATTGTGAGTTATTTGCTTGTGCAATATTGGATGTACCTAATATTGTAGCGGCTACGGCGAATGATAAACATATTTCCCTATTTAACATTTTTATCCCCTTAATTTAAAAAACTGCATGAAAGTATTTTTTAATGAAGTTATAAAAAGTTAACAATCCTCAAATTGGGATAGATGATTAAGCATATGTTTGTTTAAGTCAGTCAAAATAGAGCAATAAAAACTAGCATCTTTTTATTGATATCAGCGTTTAATATTCATTTTAAAGTATCGTGTACGACTGATTTTCATGAGTAAGGGAAAATATAAAGATGAAAAAAAACCTTGGCATAAGCCAAGGTTTTTTTGTCCGAATTCGGAAAACGAATTAACGTTTAGAGAATTGTGGACGTTTACGAGCTTTACGTAAACCAAGTTTCTTACGTTCAACTTCACGAGCATCACGAGTAACGAAGCCAGCTTGACGAAGAGCAGGTTTTAAAGTTTCGTCAGCAGCGATCAATGCACGAGTAATACCGTGACGGATTGCGCCAGCTTGACCACCGATACCACCACCAGCAACAGTGATGTAAAGGTCATATTTCTCAGTAGCATCTAAAAGCTCTAGTGGTTGACGTACAACCATACGAGCAGTTTCACGACCGAAGTATTGTTCTAAAGAACGGTTGTTAATAACGAGTTTACCAGTACCAGCAGATAGGAAAACACGTGCAGTTGCGGTCTTACGGCGACCTGTACCATAGTTAGTAGCCATGTGCTGTATCCCTTAGATGTCCAAAACTTGTGGCTGTTGAGCTGTGTGAGGATGCTCAGCACCAGCATACACTTTCATTTTCTTGATCATAGCATAACCAAGAGGACCTTTTGGCAACATGCCTTTTACAGCGCGTTGGAAGATTTCTTCTGGCTTGTGAGCAACTAATTTTTCAAAGTTAGTTTCACGGATACCACCAGGGAAACCAGTGTGGCGATAGTATTTCTTATCAAGTGACTTATTACCAGTTACTTGAACTTGCTCAGCATTGATAATTACGATGTAATCACCAGTGTCAACGTGAGGAGTATAAGAAGTTTTGTGCTTACCGCGTAAACGACGTGCGATTTCAGTCGCAAGACGACCTAAAGTTTTGCCAGAAGCATCAACAACGTACCAGTCGTGTTGAACTTCAGCTGGCTTAGCGCTGAGAGTTTTCATTAACCACTACCTATTATAGTTGGTTTGGACGGTGGAATCTGTCCAAACAAAAAGGAGAGCGAATTCTAGCGGAAAAACACTAGAACCACAATCAAAATATTAAGATTTCGAGGGGCATATTCTATTTAATTTAGATTGAAAAGTATAGCGGTTTATTTAATCAATTTCTTTTAGAATGAGGAAATAATCATAATAATAGCTCAGAGTTTTGATGAGTTCACAAAATAATAATGATCGTTTCTCTCCTCCTGTTCATCATTCAGATTTATCTTCACGCCATGATCAAATCAAAGTGAGCAAGGTGACGAAATTTTTGACCGGATTTTTATTTATTTTTCTCGGAATATATTTAGCGTTAGGCATGGTGTTTGGCGCTATTTATGGAATCGATGTTTTAAGTGTCATTCTTATATATTCAATGTATGCACATTTTATGATTTTCCCTTGGATCATCTATTTAATCGGTGGCTTGGGTTTCTTGTGCATTAAAGATTCAGCATTTTATTCAGCGCGTTCAACGATTGGACGGATTCTTTTGTTGGGTTTGTTCTTCGTCATCGTGATTGTATGTGTATCCGAAGTCGCTCATGCTTTTGGTCTATTAGATGCAAGATTTCGTATGGATTGGCACTAAAAGACTCAAAAGAACGATTAAAAAAATCAGAGGGCTAAGATTTTACCATTTTGGTATTGTTGAACATCGTACATTCGATCTGTATTAAAATAATAAAAATCCTTGAATGATGATCGTTATGCTTCCTTTGTATGTCACCAGCGGTGAGCCTGCTGGAATTGGTCCTGATATCTGTTTAAGCCTTGCGCAACGTTTGGATGAGCGTCCACTCGTCGTGCTTGCTGATATACAAATGCTCAAGCAACGTGCAGAAAAACTTCATCTTGAAGTTGAAGTGATTGAGTATCAAGGGCAACAAACATCGTCAAAAGTGGGTCAGCTTTATGTGGAACATATTCCTTTAAATGAAACTGTAGTACTGGGTGAGTTAAATGCTCAAAATGCGAGTTATGTCTTAGAGCAACTCCGCCGTTCTGCAGACTATGCGATGTCAGGTAAAAGCGTTGGCGTGGCGACAGCACCTGTACAAAAGTCAGTGATCAATGAGGCAGGTATTCATTTCAGTGGTCACACTGAGTTTTACCAAGAGTTTGCTGGTGTATTACGCGTGGTCATGATGCTGGCAACCAAAACCTTACGTGTTGCACTTGCAACCACGCACTTACCCCTTCGTGCGGTTGCGGATGCGATTACAGCTGAGCGCTTGCATCAGGTCATCGACATTCTGATTCATGATTTAAAATCAAAATTTAAAATCGAATCTCCCAAAATTTTGGTGTGCGGTTTAAATCCTCATGCAGGTGAAGATGGTTATTTAGGAGTGGAGGAGATCGAAGTGATTAATCCTGTACTTGAACGCTATCGTGCGCAAGGGATAGACATGAGTTTATGTCTGCCTGCAGATACCTTATTTACACCAGAAAATTTAAAAGATGCCGATGCAGTTTTAGCCATGTATCACGATCAGGGATTACCTGTGTTAAAATCACAAGGATTTGGTGAAGCCATTAATATTACTTTGGGCTTGCCGTTTATTCGCACCTCTGTCGATCATGGCACAGCACTCTCCCTCGCAGGTACTGGACTTGCGAAAAACTCGAGCTTACATGTGGCTGTGGACTTAGCGCTCGATTTAGCGCGTTAGTGATCTTGTCTTAATTACACGTTGGAAATCTTTATGTATCAGATTAATGCCTTAAACCCGAAAGATGAAGGGCATCACACGCGTAAGCGTTTTGGTCAAAACTTCTTACATGACCAACGTGTCATTGCCAAAATTGTGCGTTCGGTGAACCCGCGTACTGGTGACAATATTGTTGAAATTGGTCCAGGTCTTGCTGCTTTAACATCGCCTTTAATTGGTGAATGTGATGCTTTGACTGTCATTGAATTAGACCGTGATTTAGCAGCTGGATTACCGGGTCGTGTACCGCATCCTGAACGTTTAACTATTGTGGAAACTGATGCTTTACGCTACGACTTCACTGAATTGTTTGATGGTCGTCCGTTGCGTGTTGTCGGTAACTTACCTTATAACATTTCTACGCCTTTGTTATTTCATCTCTTAGAGTTTGGTGACAAGGTCAAAGACATGCACTTCATGTTGCAAAAAGAAGTGGTCGATCGTATTACGGCATCACCAAATACCAAAGAATATGGTCGTTTATCAGTCATGATTCAGTACTACTGTAAACCGACATTCTTGTTTGAAGTGCCACCTGGTTCGTTCAACCCACCACCCAAAGTAACTTCTGCGGTATTTCGCTTAGAGCCGTATGATGTAAAACCAATAGTGGCGAAGAATGAAAAAGCCTTGGCACGTTTAGTCTCCCATGTATTTACACAACGCCGTAAGACACTTCGCAACAGTTTAAAAGGCATGTTGCAAGAGGAAGGATTTGAAAAAGCTGGTGTTGATCCAATGGCGCGTCCAGAAACATTAACACTTGCTCAATTTGTTGCACTTGCAGATCAAATGGTAGATGCATAAATGGCTGGTGAAAACATTCGATATAATTACGTGATTGGTGATGTTCAGGGCTGTTTTGAAGCTTTGAAAATGTTACTCAAGGAAATCAAATTTGATCCTGATCAGGATTTTTTATGGTTTGCGGGTGATTTAGTCGCACGTGGTGAAAACTCGATTGGCGCTTTACGTTTTATCAAGAAACTGGTCGATCGAGGCGTTGCTGCGACAGTCTTGGGTAATCATGATTTGACCTTGTTAGCGTGTGCAAGGGGCATTAAAGAGATTAAAGAGAAAGACAATACTCGTGATGTGATTGATGCGATTGACAGTGATGATTTAATCGACTGGTTACGCAAACAACCCTTATGTTTATGTCCAAATGAAAATATTGTCATTACACATGCGGGTATTCCACATATTTGGACAGTAGAGCAAGTGAAACAGTTTGCTCAAGAAGTTGAAACGGTTATTGCGCATGATGATTTTGATGTTCTGGATGCATTTTTGAAAGAAATGTATGGTAAAGAACCTACATTATGGTCAGATGATTTAACAGGACATGAGCGCTTACGATGTATCGTGAATTATCTAACCCGTATGCGTTTGACTGATCCAGAGGGTCGACTTGAATTTAGTTTTAAAGACGCTTTAGATGAGCCGATGCCAGCTGGCTATCAGCCATGGTTTGAATATGAGTCAAAAGCTGCTCAAACTCATCAAGTCATTTTTGGACATTGGGCTGCCTTACAGGGCAGAACAATATCTGCGCATATTCAGAATGTTGACGGTGGTTGTGTCTGGGGCAATCAATTAATGGCGTATCGTCTTGAAGATCAGCAAATGTTTGCTGTTGATAATCCTATGTTTGCATAGAATCTACTTTTGGTCGTTTTCGTCTAATAAAAAAGCCACTCATCAGTGGCTTTTTTATTTTCAGTTGTGGGTATATCAAGAGGTCGCTTTTAAAAAGTGAATAAAAGTAGGGAGCCAAACGGCTGTAAACGTTGCATTTACCGCCATACCAAATGCAGCATAACGACCAGCTACACTGCCTCGTTGCCAAGCTTGAGCTGTCCCAATCGCATGGGCTGCTAAACCGAGTGCTAAGCCTGAGGCACGCTCATCATTAATATGACGTAGTATGAGTGGTGAAAAAGCTGCGCCAATCACGCCAGATAAAATAACGATTAAAATGGCTAAGCTAATTGGTGCATGGAGTAAGGTCGCAATATTAATTGCGATTGGTGTTGTCACTGCACGTGTAGCGAAAGCCATAATGGTCGAATCTGCCATATGCAGTAGATACGCTAAGCCCATAGGCAATGCGACAGCACTGACACTAGCAAAAACTAATATTCCTAAAATGCCTTTTAGTGGTAAATCGTCATAACGCATCGCTGCAAGTGGGATCGCGAGAGCCACTGTGACGTATCCTAATAAATGATCAAAAATCGGATTGACATCTTTCATGTAGTGATCATAAGGAATACCAATAATCAGTAAGATGACGATCACAAAGAACATCCCGAATACAATGACAGGAATCTGTGGTACGACACGGTTACAGGGTTTTGAAATTAAATAGGCGAATAACGTAATAGCAAAGCCGATTAAAATTGCGAGCATATTTCTCTCCTATAACCAGCGTTTTGCCATTTTGGCGTAAACCCAAAGTGGAATAAGTGTACTTAACGTGAGTACGAGTAAAAAAAGAGGAATTTCTTTACCCATATGAACCAACATAACCAATGCCCCAGCACTAATTGGTAAAAATGCGAAAGCACTTTCTTTCATGATTTTATTATTTACATCGACAACTCTGGTTGGAAGAGTGCCAAATCTACGCCAAGCAAACAGTACAAGTAGTAAGGAAAGCAACCCGACAAGATTGCCCAGTTCGGGATGATTCAATTGAGTCATAAGCCAAACTGAACCTTCTCGGAAGCCAATAATAAGCACTATGGTGCCAATCCATGCTGGCCAATCTATCGTTTTCATCCACTGCATCATGATTATACTTTTAACATTATTTATCACGTTTTAACTGATTTATGATTTGATTTCAAACTCTTCTAAAGGTCTTTTAAATTGTTGCGCCTTATCACCAAGAATTTGATCAATTGGTAAATGTGCTTGTTTTATAAGTTGCTCTAATTTATGTGGCGCAATTTGAATATTTAAAATCAAATGACCTAGATCATCATAATGTTCAGACTGAATCACATTTAATTCATACAGTTGATTGCGTAATTTGCCATATTCAGGTCTGAGTGTGAGTTCAAATTGTTGTATTTGCCCCATTAAACACTCTTGAACGGCTTGTCGCAGTAAATCTAAACCTTGACTTGAGTGTGCTGAAACATAGACTCGATCAGGCAAATTGGGAGAAGCATAAATGATTTTAGGTTCTTCTCCCGTTTGATCAATTTTGTTGTATACGCGTAGTATTGGCACTTGAGCCCCAATTTCTTTTAGGACTTTTTCAACAGCATCAATTTGCTCAAGCTTTTCTGGACTATTTGAATCGATAACATGTAAAAGCAAAGTCGCCTCAAGTGTTTCTTCAAGGGTTGCTTTGAATGACTCTACTAACGAGTGTGCAAGATTGCGAACGAATCCCACTGTGTCAGCCAAGACCAATGTTCCAATGCCATCCCAATTTAATCTTCTTAAAGTTGGGTCAAGAGTTGCGAACAATTGATCTGCTGCATACACATCACTTTCAGCAAGAATATTAAATAGGGTGGATTTTCCTGCGTTGGTATAACCGACTAGAGACACTGTTGGAATAGACGCTTTTTGACGCGCTGCACGACCTTGAATTCGTGTTTGGCGGACTTTTTCAAGTTTGTCTTTGAGCTGGGTTATGCGGAGACGAAGTAAACGACGATCTGTTTCTAATTGTGTTTCACCTGGACCACGTAAACCAATACCACCTTTTTGGCCATCTAAGCCCATGCGACCACCCACTAAACGTGAAGCGAGATGGTCTAACTGAGCCAATTCAACTTGTAGTTTACCTTCATGTGTGCGTGCGCGTTGTGCAAAAATATCTAAGATAAGGCGAGTACGATCGATGACACGACATTGAATAACACGCTCGAGATTACGTTCTTGAGATGGTGTGAGGGAATGATCGAAAATGACAATATCAGCTTCTACCGCTGCAACAAATTCGGCGATTTCTTCAGCTTTACCCGAACCAATAAAAAATTTAGGGTCAGGTTTAATACGTTGAGCTTGTATATGTTCAAGAATCTCTGCACCAGCAGATTTGGCCAATAAACGAAATTCTTCTTGATCACGATCTTCTAATATTTGGACATTAACACTCACCAAGACCGCACGTTCATTTGCTTGATTTTGTCCAGTAACTTCCACTCAGCTAATACTCCACATCAAAACTCTAGTGTAGAGGAAATTGAACAATTGAGGGAAATAGATTTAAATTAACCTAAAGCAGTTTTGAACATAAGTATAAACGCCAGCATAAATAAAAAGACGCCACCGACAATTGATGCCAATGAGAAGAGTGCCGACCAGATGGGAATGACTTGATTTGATGGTGATTGAGTTGTAGTTTGCATAATTTTTAAATCTATAAATTCGATTTAAAAATTATATTTTATTGGGTATTTGAATTGAAATTGAATTTTCAAATCTATGTATACGGTTTTTATAATCAATGCATCTCTGGTGAGCTCAGTATAGAATGGAGCTATAGTGGATAACGCCTGTTATTATTTAGTGAAATAATTTATGACAACATTAAAGCCTAAAAAACTCAATTTATTTTCAAAAACAGCGCTATATAGCCAAAAAATCATCTCAGGTACTGCTGCTGTCACTGAAGGGTTTTATTTAATTTTTAGGCATCAAATGTATAAAAATCCGAATAATCCAAACAATACTCGCTATGTACAACATTTTTGCCGTCGCTTATGCAAAGTTTTTAATATCGATTTACAAGTACATGGCAACATTCCTCGTGAACCCGCATTATGGGTGAGCAATCATATCTCTTGGTTAGATATTCCTGTATTAGGTTCGAGTGCGCGTGTATTTTTCTTAGCAAAAGCAGAAATTGAAAATTGGCCGATTTTTGGGAAACTTGCCAAGGGTGGTGGAACACTGTTCATTAACCGAGGTTCAGGAGATTCGGTCCGTATTAAAGAGCAAATCACAGAATTTTTGAAGCAAAATATTCCTGTCTTATTTTTTCCAGAAGCAACCACGACTGATGGAACTAAAGTCAAAAAAGTGCATGGAAGACTTTTAGCTGCAGCTATCGAGGCTCAAAAACCAGTGCAAGTTTGTTTAATCTGTTATGTCAATCAAGAGGGGGAGTTAGATCAGGTTGCTCCCTTTATCGGAAATATTGGATTTACAGTGCATCTCAAAGCAGTATTGGAAATGCCTCAAGTCGTTGCACATTTAACAGCTTTGCCCACGATTGATGTTACTGGACATACAGTTGAAAGCTTAACGAGAGAAGTGCAACTCAGAATGCAGGAAGGATTGGAAGTATTACATCAAAAAGTACTCAAAGCTTAATCAGTAGAAGCAAAGCAGGGATCATGATGATCCCTGCTTTTTACATGAATCCTTCTATTGGCAACCACGAGATAACTTTCAAGCTTGCTTTTTGCCACCATTTCATTTTTGGTTCTTTGGTATAGATTTTAATACCTTCAGGTGTCGCTTGTTTCCAATTAATATTATTTTGTGAATCTAGAACTAATTTATAGGCATATTTTTTTAGGTTCTGATCCATGGTTTTATGCACAGCTTGCGCTAGGGGCTGGCTGTTTAAAATGACGCCAATTTCAGTATTTAAATTGGCTGAACGTGGATCAAAATTAAATGATCCGATAAATACTTGCTTATCATCCAAAGCCATCATTTTTGCATGCAGGCTTGAGCGACTCAGCCCTTTAAGGCTCACTTTGGACTGCTTAGAAATTTCAATATTATTTTTATTTTGGAATTCTTCTGGCAAAGCAGGGAGGAACTCATATAACTCTACGCCGTTTTGCAGTAAATCCTGACGATATTTCGCATAAAATGCATGTACAAGCGCAACATCATTGGCTTTAAAAGAGTTGGTCAGTACGCGAACTTTAACGCCATCTTGTGCGATCGCACTTAAGCGTTGCTCACCCTTGCGTTCAGGAACGAAGTAAGCGGAAATGATATCGACACTTTTTTCTGGTTTCTCTAAGCGTTCAACCAGTTGAAAGTTGAGATGTTCTTCTTTCTTAGCTTTCGCTTTGATTTTTTCAGGAGAATCTTTGATGACTTCTGCTTTCACCCAATCCAGCTTAATTTCTTGATTGAGCCAACGATCAAAATCATGAGATTCACGAGTAATTTCAACATAACTACGTACAGCACCATCATCAAAGTGCTCTTGCAGTTGCTGTTTTAAACCATCATAGCGCAATGTATATTGTTGATGATTGACAATATTTTTAACTGGATAGGCATATTCATGATTCCAGTACTCATCAAATGAGTGTGTAATATCACTTACTGCATGACCGACAAGCATGACATCAACATCTGAAAATTGATATCGGTCACTGACATTGTAGTATTGATTACTCATATTTCGGCCGCCAATCAGGGTAATTTGATTGTCAGCTGTAAACGTTTTGTTGTGCATCCGTCGATTGATACGTTTCAGATCCAAAATCATATCAACGGGTCTAAGGCGTCGGAATTTATAAGGATTGAATAACTTTACGTCAATGTTTTGATGTTGATCCAGCGCGAGATAAATACTTTCCATCGTCTTAGCGTTATTGTCATCCATTAACAATCTGACTTTTACACCACGATCAGCAGCTTGAATGATTTTATAAAGAGCCAATGCACCTACACGGTCGTTATCCCAAATGTAATATTGAAGGTCGAGTGTTTTTTCGGCTTTCTCAATTAATTGAAAACGTGCAGCTATCGCTTCGATTGGATCATATAAAACATGAAAACCTGTTAATTCAGGATTCTTAATTTTCAAAGGTTCGACAATTTGCGCCAATGAAGTGTCATGAGTGTCGATGTCATACGCATATTGAGGTGCAACAGCTTGTTGAGTGGGTAAAGTTGAGCATGCGGGTAAAGCAAGAATCAAACATGAACTCATGATGAAGCGCATTTTAAAAGATGTTTTCTTTTGGCGATTCAATTGTTGAGATTGATTCTTTTCCATGTGATTTGCTTGCATAATCTATTCTTTGAACTCAATGTGCTAAAGTATAAAGAGCACCATTTAAAAGATAAATGAACCACTCAGATTATTCGTCTGATTTAATGAAAGAGATTGAATATGTGGACAACAAATAACATCCTTGCTGCCTTCTATATTATTTTCTCGCTCTTCGCTATTTGGGGAGTCACGCAAGCATGGATGAGCCAATCTCGAACTGAAACCATACATCCATTTAAAGCCTTTGTTCATCTCTTGGCATTTTATCTTTCTTATTTACTTGTTCCGTTGTGGTTTTTTAGTATTTTTGCTACTTGGCAAGGTATATTTTCATTGCATGAAGGTGTGTTTATTTTCTTGTTGAGCAGTGTATTGATTTATGCACGTTTCATTGAGCCACATCGTGTAGTAGTGAATAACCTGAGTTACAAGTTAAGTTCGGCGCAACCCTTTAAACATCCGATTAAAGTGGCATTAATTGCAGACTTACATATTGGATTGTTTTCTGGGCATGAAAGACAACTGAAAATTATCGTGAATAAGATTAATCAAGCTCAACCAGATTTAGTAGTTGTGGCAGGTGATTGGACCTATGAACCAGAAAATAAGCTGGCAGAAGAGCTCCGAGTATTAAGAGAAATTCAAGCGCCTGTCTATTCTGTGAATGGTAATCATGATGAGCAATATCCAGGTCCACCGATTCAGGCATTATTAAAAGATGCGCTAGCTTCAAATCAGGTGATGGATATTGAAGGTAAGATTGTTGAGTTTGATGAGTTTAGATTGATTGGTGTGGGGGATTTGTGGGCAGGTAAGGCTGACATGCGGGATATGCCTGATTTACCACAAGATAAGCCGTGGTTAATTCTGTCACATAATCCGGATACGGTGGATATGGTGCCAAAATTGCCAACTCATCCGTTGATGTTGTCAGGGCATACACATGGGGGACAAGTGGAGCTTCCGTGGTTGACAGATTACATCATGAAAAAAGTGTCTATCTTGGGTCATAAACGTGGTTTATATAAGCATGAACATGCCAATGTTTATGTGTCCGTAGGTACTGGCATGGTAGGTGTTCCATTCAGATTCAGAGTACCACCGATGATTGATATCATTGAGCTCAGCTAATAAAAAAACCGGCTTAAGCCGGTTTTTTTATTAGCTGAAAGCATCAAATTTGATTATTCACATCATCATGTTTCGTTTCGCGAATCATCAGGAAAGCAATCAGTGAAAGGATTGATGCAGCCGTCAAATAATAGCCTACTGCAGACAAACCATATTCAGTTGCTAATTTCGTTGCAATCAAAGGTGCGAAAGATGCACCAAAAATACCAGCAAGGTTAAATGTTAACGCTGAACCAGTATAACGCACCGATGTCGGGAAGATTTCTGAAAGTACCGTACCGATTGGACCATAGGTTAAGCCCATAATCGCAAGACCAATACATAAGAATAAGAACACAATCAGTGTGCTTCCTGACTCCAACATGTCCGCAAAGAAAATACCAAAAATAGCAGAAATTACACACACCGCAATCGAAGTGGTTTTACGACCGAACTTTTCCGCAAAAATTGCAGAAAGGGGAATAAATGCTGCAAAACAAAGCGTTGCAACCAACTGAAGTTGTAGGAACTCTTCACGAGAGTAACCTAATTGTTTTGTACCCCATTGCAATGCAAATACGGTGGTTAAGTAAAAAACTACGAAAGTACAAATGGCTGCAATCGTTCCGAGTACAAGCATTTTTGAATGCTTTTTAAAAACTTGTACAAAAGGGACATTCACTTCTTTTTGTTTATCCAGCACGTTTTGGAATGCTGGCGTTTCATGCAACTTTAAGCGAATCCACAAGCCTACAATCACCAATAAGGCACTTGAAATAAATGGAATACGCCATCCCCATGACATGAATGTTTCTTCACTCATGAATGCCCCAAGCGTAAGGAAAGAGCCTGTGGCAAGGATGAAGCCGATTGGTGCACCAAGTTGAGGGAACATACCGTACCAAGCACGTTTGCCTTCTGGCGCATTTTCAGTTGCGAGTAGAACTGCACCTGACCATTCGCCACCTAAACCTAAGCCCTGACCTAATCGGCACAAAGCTAAAAGTAAGGGTGCCACAATGCCAATTTGCGCATAGGTTGGAAGTAAACCAATCGCAACGGTAGAAAGTCCCATGGTTAGCAAGGCTGCCACTAAGGTTGCTTTACGACCGATTCGATCTCCCAAATGACCGAATAGTGCGGCGCCGATAGGACGTGCGATGAATGCGATTGCAAAAGTTGCTAATGATTGAATCGTTGCTGTCATAGGATCTGTACTTGTTGGAAAGAACAAGTAGGGGAAAATAATGACTGCAGCTGTTGCGTAAATATAAAAATCGAAGAACTCGATGGTTGTACCAACGAGACTTGCAGTTAATACCCGAGTTTTAGAGTTTGCGGGTTGAGCTTGTTGTGATGCTGTATTAGACGCCATAAGAGACCTTACACTTACTAAAAATAAAAAACTTAGATTTAATAGCGTAATCTTTTTAAAAAAGGCGTAATTTCTTAAAAAAATACGAAATACCAACTCGCTCTACGGTGTTAGGGTTGCTAGACGATGTAGTTGAAGTGGTTATAGCACGTAAAGATAAATAGACAGGAAATGTGATCCTGCACCTATCAATACAAAAATATGCCAGATAGCGTGAGTGTATCTTACCTTTTTTAAAGCATAAAACAATGCGCCTATGGTGTAAGCAAGGCCACCAATTATAAGCAAGGTTAAACTTTGATCAGATAAATATGTGCGCATATCATCTATCACAAGTAATGCTAACCATCCCATTGCAAGATAGGCAAAAAGCGATATTTTTTGAAAATGGTGAATAAATACCAATTTGAATAAAGTGCCAATCGCCGCAATTACCCAAAGTGCAATTAATAAATAGTGAGCTTTTTGCGTTGGTAAAGCTATAGATAGAAAAGGCGTGTATGTTCCTGCGATGAGATAATAAATAGCCGTGTGGTCCAATTTTTTAAACCAACCCCGACGCTCAGGTGTTTCCGCAAAATGATAAAGACTAGACGCCGTAAAGAGTAGAACTAAACTAAGTCCATAGACCCAAAGCCCGATCCATTGTGCCATAGGATAAGCAGCACCTTTTATAATCAATAAAATGGCACCGATGACGGCCAAGACAGCACCAATGGCATGACTGATGAAATTAATTTTTTCTTCTAATGGATCATACGAAGCAGGAGATGCTTTCATTGTTCACTTACACATTTAATTATACATCTGTATCGTAATTGAATTTTGCTTTTCGCGTAAGACGCATTAAAATTTAATAGCATTTCTTTTTTTGGCACTGTTTATGACCGTTTCGGCATCCTCCACACCGCAAGAGCAACAATTTCTTGAAGCATTTCATCAAGCATTAGCTTCTCAGCGTTTTGATCGTATGATTCTGAGTCAGTATCAGGGCGAGATAGAAGCTTTAGAGAAGATGACTTTACGCATGATTCGATTACAAGATGAATGGATGCTGAATGTTCTGTATCGCTTTAAAACTCAAGATGTGACCAAAAATTTTCCAATTGATGAAGCTGATCCGTTGGTGAGTAAATTGGTCAGTGAATGCAAACAAGCCAATCTTTTTACATTGGACAGCGAGTTACAGCTCAAGAAAAATAAGAAAAAAGCGATCTTAACTCAAAGTAAAAAGGCTTCAGTCTCCAAGATCATTGAAAAATCACACGACCGTCAAAAACACCGTTTTGTTGAGCAAGAAAGTTATTTTCTTCAACCGTTGGGTATTACGGATCAAAAAGAACAAATTATTCCAAGCATGGCGCGTAAGTGGAAACAGATTAATAAATTTGTTGAGATTTGCTCAGGCGCATTAAACCAAATTCAAGTTGATCAGCAGCTCAACGTTGTCGATTTTGGCTCAGGTAAAGGTTATCTCACCTTTGCACTGTATGACTACTTACAAAAAAATGATTATAATCCTTATGTTACAGGTGTGGAACTGAACGAGAAAATGGTTCAATTCTGTCAAGATGTTGCCCGTAAATCAGATTTTAAGCATTTAGATTTTTTCCAAGGAGATGTACGAACTTACTCGCCTGAAAAACTCGATGTCATGATTGCGTTGCATGCCTGTGATGTAGCAACTGATTTTGCGATTCATACCGGTATTCGATTGAATGCGCAAATGATTATGTGCGCGCCGTGCTGCCACAAAGAGTTGAGACCTCAAATGCAAAGTCCCTCTGTATTAAAACCAATGTTGCAGTTTGGTATTCATGAGGGGCAACAAGCTGAAATGCTGACAGATACAATTCGAGCGCTATTGTTAAAAGCCTATGGTTACGAGACTAAAGTTTTTGAATTTGTGGCTTTGGAACATACCAGCAAAAATAAAATGATTTTAGCCACCAAGCGCAAAGATTTGAACGCACCAGATCAGCAAGTGTTAGATCAAATAATTGCATTAAAAAATATGTATGGTATTCAAAAGCACTCATTAGAGTTGCTTCTAAAAGGAGAGTGGGAGCAACAAAATATTGGTGAAAAGTGCTAACACACCTTTGGGAATTAACACATGAGTAATGTCTTCGATGTTCAAGTAGGTTCATGGTCGCAATTAAAGTGCTACGCGATGCAGATACGAGAGCAAGTATTTATTCTGGAACAACAAATTTCACCTGAAGACGAATGGGATATGGAAGATGAGACATCGATTCATTTCGTTGTTTTCCATGAAGGTGAGGCAATCGCCACGGCTCGACTACTTCAAAACCATAGTATTGGAAGGGTAGCAGTCATAAAGGCTTATCGAGGAAAAGGTGTTGGGTTTGAGCTCATGAAATTTATAATTGAGTTTGCTCAAAGGGAAAAGCGACCAACCTTGAATCTTTCTGCTCAAGTTCATGCATTACCATTTTATCAACGTTTAGGGTTTGAGCCCCAAGGTAAGGAATACTTAGATTGTGGTATTCCTCATGTTTATATGACGATGCAGCTTGAATAAAAAAACGGAGCCAATGCTCCGTTTTTTCATCACAAAATCAATGACTATGTGAACTTGATTCACCATCATGTGTATGACTGTGTTCGCCCATTGCTGCGTGTTCTTCTTCAGTCATATTGTGTCCAGTTGCACTAGCTTGAGCAGCTTTGTTGGCTTCGATTTTTGCTGCTGCTTCTTCAGACATCACAGGTGATGCTTTGAATGCATGATGTTCACTGGTTTCTGTTCGTTGTTTACTTGGCATATAGTCAGGTTCATTTTCAATGGCTACATAGAAAATCACCATAAATATAATACTTAAAATGATCGCGATAATTAGCGCTTTCCAACCCCAAGGAGATTTTTCTGGTGAAGAATGATCAGTCATAATGCTATACCAAGTTGGGTAAAATGAATCTGAGAATATGTTACTTTATAACACAGAATAGAAATATAGAAATGTTCACAACAAAATATTGTTGTATTTATAAGCATATTTTAATGATCACTATGTAAAAGCTGAAATGTTCGAATAGATCAGGCTTAGTGATATAAATGCCATAATTGATGCTAATAATTTCATAATGATATCCATTTTTCTTTGAGAACATAAATATTTCATAATGATGATAGCCAAAGAAATATACAGTCCTCCAATCAAAACTAAGACGAACATCGTCGCGACATATACACTAAAGATCTGCTCTAAGCTGAACATGGTATTAGCGGAAAGAAATGGGGGTAATAGTGCAATGTAAAACGTCATCGTTTTAGGATTGCTCATTGTGACAAGTAGGCCTTGTCCATAGGAGGTTTTGTAAATTTTTTTATTTGTTGGTGAAAATTTGAAATGATTTTGGTTCATTTCACGGATATTGGATGCCCAAATTTGTATTGCTATGTATAGTAAATAAAATGCACCAATCATGATAATGATCTGAATAATTTTAGGATCTATAAATTGGTGAAGAAATTTAATAAAGATAAGAGATAAGGTTAAATATAAGAAATCACCTGTGATTAATCCAAATAGAGTAAACCAGCCATGCATTTTGGTATTTTTAATTGTATTAATTAGAATTGTGATCATACCTGGCCCGGGTACAGCGGCAGCAATAGTCAGAGCTAAAGGATAAGTGCAAAAGTTTTGTTCTACAAACATGGATATCTTGTTTTTTTGTGAAGGTAAGAACATTTTCAATCAAATACAAAGCACAAAGTGATCGTTTTCGTTTGCCTTTTCTATTGATTGAGGTATATCCTTTCTATAAATAAAATAAAAAAGGTTAAAATTTTCATTATGAACTTTGATAGATTTGACAAAAAAATTTTAAGACTACTTCAACAAGATTCACGAGTGACCAATCAAATACTGGCGGAACAAGTCGGTATTTCTCCATCACCATGTTGGCGTCGTGTTAAACGATTAGAAGACGAAAAAATTATCAAAGGATATGGTGTTAACCTTGATAGAAGAAAAATTAATTTGGGTGTAATGGTCTTTATACGAGTGTCAATTGATAGACATAGTGAAGTTGAAGCCAAAAAATTTGAAGAAAAGGTTCAAGAGTTAGATAACGTAGTCGCTTGTTATAGTATTGGCGGAGATGCAGATTTTTTGCTTCAAGTTGTGTCTCGAGATCTCGATACTTATGCAGATTTTGCTATGAAAACAATTAGAAGACTCCCTGGTATCAAGGAAATGCAGAGCATGTTTACGCTCAAAGAGATTAAGACTTTTAAGGGATTTCCAGTTACTTTAGATTGAAAAACCTCTCCGAAGAGAGGTTTTTAGTTTATATCAATCAAATCGACTGACCAGACTGAACTTTGTCCTTGAGGAGTTGAGGTGCTTTAAAACGCTCACCATACTTCGCTTCAAGCTGATTCGCGCGGTCAAGCGCTTGTGCGAGTCCATATTGATTGAGGAACTGTAAAGCGCCGCCAGTCCAAGGGGCGAATCCTATGCCAAAAATAGAACCGATATTTCCATCAATGACAGACTCTAAAACACCCTCTTCAAGACAACGTAAGGTATCTAAAGATTGCACAAACAAGAAGCGATCAATCATTTCTTGCTCAGAAATATCAGTCTCTTTCGTCCAATGGTTTAAACCATCCCAAAGGTATTTTTTACCACTTTCAGGATATTCATAAAAACCAGCACCAGCAGCTTTCCCTTTACGCCCAAACTCATGGATCATTTGCTTTAAAACATCTTCAGCAGGGGAGTGTGGTAAATCTTTGCCTTCAGCCTGAAGCGCTTTACGCGTCTCGTTGGTCACATGCTCAGACAAGGTTAATGCGACTTCATCTTGGATTGCTAATGGACCGACTGGCATACCTGCTTTTAAAGCAGCCATTTCAATTTTGGCTGGATGTACTCCCTCAGCCAGTAAACGCAAACCTTCGTTGACAAAAGTACCAAATACGCGGCTGGTGAAGAAACCACGACTATCATTCACAACGATAGGTGTTTTTCCAATTTGTTGAACATAATCATAGGCTTTAGCTAGTGTCTCAGCTGAAGTCTCTTTACCTTTAATAATTTCAACCAACTGCATTTTATCAACAGGGCTAAAGAAATGCAGTCCAATAAAGTTTTTCGCATCTTTGCTTGCTGTTGCAAGACCTGTGATCGGTAAGGTGGATGTATTAGAAGCCATCACACCGCCGTCAACCAAATATTGCTCAGCTTCTTGAGTTACTTTGGCTTTGAGTTCTTGATTTTCGAATACAGCTTCAATGATTAAATCACAGCCTTGTAGATCGGATGCATTTGCTGTAGGGGTAATGAGAGATAAAATTTGTTCGCGCTTTTCAGCAGTCATTCGACCTTGTGAAACACGTTTATCTAACAGTTTTTGACTATATGCCTTACCTTTTTCTGCATTTTCAATCGATACATCTTTAAGGACGACTTGAATCCCCTTAATCGCTGTCGAGTAGGCAATGCCAGCGCCCATCATTCCAGCGCCTAAAACACCTACTTTCGTCGCTTGCCATTTTGCAGGCTCTTTAGGGCGGCTTTCACCTGATTTGATTGCATTCAGTCCATGCCAGAAAGTACCAATCATGTTTTTCGCAACTTGACCAGTTGCCAAATACGTAAAATAGCGAGATTCAATGGTTAATGCAGTATCAACATCTACCTGAGCACCTTCAACGGCAGCAGCCATAATGGCTTCAGGGGCTGGATAGCAACCTTTTGTTTTATCACGCAGCATCGCTGGTGCAATCGCAAGGACTTGAGCCACTTGAGGTGATGATGGCGTACCACCTGGAATTTTGTATCCTTTAACATCGAATGGTTGTTGAGATTTTGGATTTGCTTTAACCCAAGCAATCGCTTTATCCATGAGCTCTTGTTCAGAATCAGCCGTATCTTGAATTAAGCCTAGAGATTTTGCTTTTTCTACACCAAATTGTTTACCTTCCATCAAGAAAGGAAAAGCATTCTGCAAGCCGAGCAGTCGTACCATACGTACGATACCACCGCCACCTGGTAACAATCCTAAGGTAACTTCAGGTAGACCAAATTTCGCTTTAGGATCATTTAATGCAATACGAGCATGACAGCCTAGTGCGATTTCCCAACCACCACCGAGCGCTGTTCCATTTAATGCAGCAACAACAGGTACACCCAAGGTTTCAATATAGCGGAATTCCGCTTTCATTTTTTGGATCATGCCAAAGAATTCAGTGGCGTGTTCTGGTTGAGCTTGAATCAACTCATCCAAATCACCGCCTGCAAAAAAGGTTTTCTTTGCAGATTTAAAAATGATACCTGTAATGCCAGATTCGGCTTTCAGTTTTGTTACCGTCTCTTCCAAAGCAACTCGGAAATCTGCATTCATGGTATTGGCAGACTGATTAGGTGAGTCTAAGGTGAGAATAACAATGCCATCAGCATTTTTTTCAAATTGAATTGCACTCATTATTCTTCTCCTTATACCAATTCAATGATCGTTGCGATACCCATACCACCACCTACACACAGTGTAGCCAAGCCACGTTTTTTACCTTGACGCTCAAGTTCATCGAGCAACGTACCTAAAATCATGGCACCTGTCGCACCGAGTGGATGACCCATTGCAATTGCACCACCATTTACATTGACTTTTGCAGGATCGACATTGAGTTCATTAATAAAGCGCATCACTACAGCCGCAAACGCCTCGTTCACTTCAAATAAATCGATATCATCAATGGTTAAGCCAGCTTTTTCCAAAGCTTTGAGTGCCGCAGGTGCTGGACCAGTTAACATGATTGTTGGATCAGTTCCGACAAGCGCAGTTGCCAATACTTTAGCACGAGGTTTTAAGCCTTGTTCTTGAACCGCTTTTTCAGATGCAAGCAGGACAACAGCAGCGCCGTCTACAATGCCTGAAGAGTTTCCTGCATGGTGAACGTGATTAATCTTCTGAGCTTCTGGATATTTTTGTAATGCGACTGCATCAAATCCCATACCGCCCATCATTTCAAAGCTTGGATTTAATTTGGCTAAGCCTTCAACGGTAGTCGTTGGTTTGATGAACTCGTCTTTATCTAAAACGACAACACCAGCTTTATCTTTTACTGGTACAACTGATTTATTGAAGTAACCATTCGCTTGAGCCGCTGCTGCTTTCTTTTGTGAATCTGCAGCAAAAGCATCTACATCAGCACGAGAGTAGCCATCTAAAGTTGCGATTAAATCAGCACCAATCCCTTGTGGAACAAAGGTAGATTTCAGGTTTGTTTCTGGATCGAGTGCCCATGGTCCACCATCGGAGCCCATTGGAATACGCGACATTGACTCTACACCACCTGCAACGACAACATCTTCCCAGCCTGAACGAACTTTCTGTGCAGCAAGATTGACAGCTTCCAGTCCTGAAGCACAGAAACGGTTGATTTGAACGCCTGCTACATCATCATTCCAGCCTGCTGCAATTGCAGCAGTTTTAGCGATATCACCGCCTTGATCACCAATTGGAGTTACACAACCCAGTACGATGTCATCGACTTTAGAAGTATCGAGTTGATGGCGAGTTTGAAGTTCATTTAACAGCGTTGTGAGTAATGTGATTGGTTTTACTTCATGTAAAGAACCATCTTTTTTTCCTTTTCCGCGTGGTGTGCGAATGGCATCAATGATGTAAGCCTCGCTCATAATAGTTCCTTTTTTATAGGTTGAAATTGTTATGGTGTTTTGAGTGTAGATGATCTATGTGATTGTGCAATGACGAGAACGGATGAGTCGTTTGATATTTTTGGTCACTTAAAAATTAAATGTTTTAGATTGTGAAATGAAAGTTTTTGACGAATTAAAAAAAAATTGTATTGCGAATGCTTAGATTATAATTTTTCTATATCAAATCTTAGGCGTTTGATATGGCAAGCTTTACACCATAAGAGCCTTCATCATCTTCATTAACATACCAACCACCGTTAATTACAGCGGGCACTTTTTTATTGATAATCTGCCCTTTCAGCTTTTCTGCTTCTAATTTACTTAAATAGCCAACTGTTAATCCGTTGATTTCAACTTTGATTGCATTTGGATCGTATTGGTTAAATGGTTCTGACAGAACATGAGCAGTACATTCATGAAATTTAGATACAGATTTTTTTTGACCAGCTATTTTAAGTAAATTTTTTTGATATGCATTTTCTCCGACAATATTATAAGTGTACCGTATATCAGCTTTAGGTTGAGAACTGTGTGATTTTGCACTGTAAAAATAAAGCGCTATTCCAATCAAAATTGAGATTAAGATTGCAGTAAGTGTCATCTTATTATTCCTTTTAATATTCCGAATAGTTTAATTTCAACTTGAATATTTTTGCAAAATAAATAAGCACTTAAGTCCATTTGTAATAAAAAAAGCCTGAAAAATGTCAGACTTTTTTATGTTTGACTAAATTAATGATAACCATGTAATTGACGATACAGTCCTGGTGTTACCCCTGTCCACTTTTTAAATGCTCGGTGGAAGGTACTGGTTTCACTAAAGCCGACTTGTTGTGCCACATCTTCTAAAGTTAAAGATGGGTTTAACAGTAAGTGAATTGCGGCGTCTCGACGCAAAGCATCTTTCACACCTTGATAGCTCTTACCTTCAGCAGCTAAGCGACGGCGAAGCGTCTGTGGTGATAAATAGAGCATGGCTGCAACATCATTTAATGTTGGCATTTCTTCACCAATTTGGCTCTTCAATACTTCGCGAATACGTGATGTGAGTGAATTGGTATTCTTGAATTTCACCAACAGTTTCGCTGGAGCACCTTTTAGAAACTCTTCCAAGGTGTTTTCATCTTGGCGAATTGGAAGGTCTAAGTAGTCTGCAGCAAATGTGATTTCAGTACGAGCTGAATCAAATTGGATCACTGGCGCAAAAAATAACGCATCATATTCATCTGCATGTTGTGGGCGTGGATAAGAAAAATGTACACGCTCTAACGGGATACGACGCTCAATAAGCCACGATGCCAAACCATGCCAGATCATGAGCATACTTTCAGTAATGAAATGGTCAGGATCCATTGTTTTTGGAATGAGTGGAACTAAGCGTGCTTCATGTTTATCGCGCTCTAAAGTCACAGACCACTCATCACCGAATAATTTATAGAACTGTGATGATAACTCAAGCGCATCACCTAAAGTTTTGGCATGTATGATCAATTGACACATGATCGCAAAGGTCCCTAAGCGACGTGGCTGGATATCAAAACCAACGTGTTCATCTTGGGTGACCATCCACAGCATTT
Organism: Acinetobacter sp. 24-47-67; assembly: GCF_056779735.1. Classification (NCBI taxonomy): domain Bacteria; kingdom Pseudomonadati; phylum Pseudomonadota; class Gammaproteobacteria; order Moraxellales; family Moraxellaceae; genus Acinetobacter; species Acinetobacter sp. 24-47-67. The sequence goes on along the minus strand of NZ_JBWYIK010000014.1, from coordinate 21,526 downwards.
TAACAAAGCGTGTGTACTGCTCAGGAGAAATACGTGCTTTAGGTTGGCGGAGTAGTTCAGCTTCAATGCCGACATGTGAAAGTAAAGTGTCAACATCCATCCCTAGACGTTTTACCCCAGTCAGGGCTGCATTCACAAAATGGATACTTATCGTATCGCGACTCATGTTAAATCCTTCAGTCTCTTTGATGTTCACTGCTACTTGACCTAAATGACACAAAAAATAATTTAATTGGCAATTATCACTAGAGTAATTGCTCTTTTACATCATAAATTGCCGAAATGATCAAGGTAAATGGCTGAACATGACATTGTTAATCTTGTTTTATATTTCTATTATGGGTGAAAAATCAACATATTCTTGGTGAAAATAACAATGACAGCTGCATTAAAGGGATTGAAAGTTTTAGATTTTTCCACATTATTACCCGGACCTTTTGCGACTTTGTACTTAGCAGATCTAGGGGCAGAGGTGGTCCATATTGAGTCACCAAATCGACCAGACCTTGTCAGATTGTTGCCACCTTATGCAAATGGTCAAGCCACAGCGCACAGTTATTTGAATCGCAACAAGCAGTCGATTGCCCTAGATTTAAAAGATAGTCAGAGTATTGAACTCATTAAATCAAAAATTTCAGAATACGATATCGTCATTGAGCAGTTCCGTCCTGAAGTGATGCGACGCTTAGGACTCGACTATCAAACTTTATCTGAAATAAACCCTCGTTTGATTTATTGTTCAATAACAGGATATGGGCAAACAGGTCCTTATAAAGATAAAGCGGGACATGACATTAATTATGTATCGCTCTCAGGGATTGCTGGGCATTCAGGTCGGCAGGAAAGTGGACCACCACCGATGGGGATTCAAATTGCTGATGTCGCAGGCGGTTCTTTACACGCAGTGATCGGCATTTTAACAGCCGTGATTGAAAGGCAACGAAGCGGTTTAGGTCAATATATTGATATCTCCATGACGGATTGTGCGGTGACCTTAAACAATATGGCCGCGGCAGCTGTACTTGCAGGTGGGCAGAATCAGTACCCTGAAAATGAACATCTGAACGGGGGAACATTTTATGACTATTATCAAACGCAAGACGGGCGCTATATCTCAATTGGAAGTTTAGAACCTCAATTTATGACAGGTCTGGCAACTGTATTAGAACTGCCTATCTTATTGGAAAAAGGAACTTCATTTGATCTTGAAGATCGAAAAGCAGTCAAGACTGCCATCGCTGATAAAATCAAGGAAAAAAGTTTTGATGTATGGCGTAAAACATTTTCTGAATTAGACGTATGTGTAGAACCTGTGTTAAATCTAGACGAAGCTCTGACGTCAGATTTGGCTCAACAACGTGCTTGGACAGTGGATGTACCTCTAAGGAAAGATGCAAATGAGGTAGAAAAACAGTTGGCTTGCCCAATTAAATTTTCAAGATCCAAGGCACAGTATCATTATATCGGCCAAACGCTGGGTGAAGGGAACTGGTAGTCAAAGTATTGAATATATGAAAAAAAAAGAACCGATCTGTATCGGTTCTTTAATCTATGTTTTCATACAGTAAATGAAATACTTTAGACTAAAGTCTATAATTGTCATGGAATGAAATTAGGCTGAGTCCCAATGGATTTAATTCAAGTAAATGGTCAACCGCGCTATGGGCGTTTTACAGAATTGCCAAGTGCAATTTCTGTCTCAAAATATATTTATAAAACGCCATATGGCAAAGTGCTCAAAGGATGGAGAAAAAAACTTAAATATAAGAAATTTAAGTTTTGTAGTATCCAACATGAGCATTACAGCATTGGGATGGCTATCGTCGATATCGCTTGGGCGGGACATGGTTTCATCTATATTTATGACCATAACACCGGACAAGTCGTCGAGTGGAATGCGATTAATGTATTGGCACGCAGTACGGTTCTAGATGAACAGCCACTATTTAATCATAGCCATTTTCAACATGGAAAAATCCAACTCGATATCCAACATGCCAATGGTGTTCGTTATATCAAAGTGATCAAACATGGTGAAGAAAAACTGTCTGCACGAATCTTTTGTGCTGGAACAGATCCTTTGTCGATGTGCAGTCCTACTGGTATAAATGGTTGGACCTATACTCAGAAACTAACTACATTGGCCGTTGAAGGGTATTTCATTAATAAACAAAAAGAAAAAATTGAATTTAACTCACGAACTTTTGCTTCGCTTGATGATACTTGCGGTTTTCTAAGACCTGAAACGGCTTGGTTTTGGCTATCTTCTAATTTTTGGGATGCGCAAGGAAACCGTGTGGGTTTGAATCTTGCCTCTGGCGTGAATGAAAGCTTTGGCAATGAAAACTGTTTGTGGATTAATGGGCGCCTTTATGCGTTGACGGATGTTCTTTTTGAAATGCAAAATGATCAGATGTGGACCATACGATCTATGGATGACAAATTACAATTGACCATTGAAACAGGCTGGCGCCGTTATGAAAATCTTAATCTTAGAATGGTAGGCAGCCAGTTCAGTCAGTGGCAATCTAAAATTACGGGTTTTATTATTTCAGATGATGGTCAGCATATTGAGCTTAATCAAGAGTATGGACTATTAGAGCAACATTACGCTAAATGGTAATGGCGTCATAACAACAAAAAAGTCCGATTGATCGGACTTTTTTACATTCTTTTTTATATCGCACCTTGCCAAAAAGCTTCACCTGCTTGAATTGGATCTTGAGTTTCAGCGAGCGTATCAACCCAAACTTGGTATTGATGAATAATAGGGTGTTGGTTTGGGTGGAAATCAGGTTTAAACCAGTCTAAATATTCTCGTTTTTTTGCCGTTAAAATGCCATCTTTTCCAAGCAACCATTTCAAGCCTTGAGCAAACATTTTTAACCTTTCAATTCGAGTAAAGCCATCTTGTTTGAGAAGTCCATGTGTTCTTTGCATGGTAAATCCAAACATCATAAGCGTAACTAAAACCAAGGCGGTATAACGTGTAAGGTTTGAAGTCTGCGCTACCTCGATCATGACATCATAAGCTACATCGCGATGTTCCATTTCTTCAATACTATGCCATGCAAATAAACTACGGACAAAAGGATGTGCATGGGCCATCGTACTTTTATGACTGAAAAAGGTCGTTGCCATTAAAGCGGTTAAGTGTTCGCATGAAGCGGTAATCGCAATATTAAAACGATCAGGATACCTTTTTAACGCATGTTTGAAACGTTGATTGACTTGATGAATATATTTTTCAATTGGCATACCTTGCTCAATTAAAATTTTATTCATTTTGTCATGGGCAATACCGTGTTGCGCTTCTTGTTGAATAAAGTCTTTCACACGTTTGGCTAAGACAGGATCTTTAATATGCGGTTGAAATAGTCGGACACACTGTATGAAATATCGTTCTCCATCTGGAAATGTCAAACTCAAAGCATCAAATACACGTGTTTTAAAAGGATCGTTGTTAAACCAAAATCGTGGTACTTCGTTAAGTCGGAAATCAAGGTGCTTACGAATCACTGGATGGTATGTGGTAATTGCATTCATGTTATTTTTATCGCTTATGCAGAAAGAACAAGTATGTAAAAAAATCACATTGAGGTCATTATCTCTACAGGACAAAAGAAGAGAGAAGAAGATTAAAACTGTAAGTAATGTCGGCTAAATCATCCGAATAAAAATGATTTAGCCGGCGATAGGAATATTATCGAGCTGCTTGCCAGAATGCTTCACCAGCTTGAATTGGATCATTGGTCTCGGCTAATGTTTTTACCCAGACATCATATTGGGCAATCACAGGATGTTGGCTTGGATGAAAGTCTTTTTTAAACCAATCTAAGTATGGATCTTTCATTCTCGTTAACATGCCATTTCGACCGATAAACCATGGAAGTCCTTTGACGGTCATTTTGAAACGGTCTAAACGACTAAATCCGTCATACTTCAACATGATATTGGCACGATAAGTTGTAAATCCAAGCATCATGAAAGTTGTAAATGCCAAAGCAAATTGTCGAGTAAGTTCTGGAACATCACCGACTTGTTTCATGACATCAAAAGCCACATCACGATGCTCCATCTCTTCGATAGCATGCCATGCTAAAAGCGCGCGCACATAGGGGTGAGCATCTTCAAGGGTTGCTTTTTGACTATAAAAAGTATCAGCCATTAATGCAGTTAAGTGTTCGGCTGCAGCAGTCATGGCAATATTATATTGAGGTGAACGACGTGTCAGTTCGAATTTAAAAATTTTGTTAAGAACCTTAATAAATTGATCGACAGGCATACCTTGATCTTTCATGACCTGATTCATCTTGTCATGCGCAATTCCATGCTGTGCTTCTTGTCGAATAAAATCTGCGACGCGTTTTTGTAATTCAGGGTCTTTGATTTTATCTCTAAATAATCGAACTGATTCAATGAAGTAGCGCTCTCCGTCTGGGAAAGTTAGACTCAATGCATCAAACATACGGGTTTTGAATGGATCTCCACCAAACCAAAAACGAGGAATTTCTGAGAGCTTGAAATTGAGATTCGTGCGTACGACAGGATCAACCTGATATTTTACCAATGCGTTCATCTTATTTTCATTCATCCGCTTTAGATCGTTTAAGTATGTATGGCATTGGTCTGATTGTTTTGACAGTACTTGCCATTTTTTATACATTTTACGACAAATGAAAATGAATAAAGTCAAATTTGCCTAAAGGAATAGTGCATCGTGAAAGATATTCAAATACCCAATGGATATTTCCATTTATGGCAAACATTTATTCAAGTGAAACAGCTCGATAAAGAGATAAAGACTGCATTAAATCAGGATGTTGATACGCTGAATAAGATTTTGGCAGCACCGATTGCCATGCAATCATCTTATTCTTTTTTCTTAAAGCTTAATTCTCTCACGCAGGTTTATTTGAATCGCGCCAATTATATTTTTGAAATGGCTCAATATGTGAAACCTGAGCATTTTGGTGTGCTTGGATATATGGCTACACGAAGTGAGACGGTGGCGGAAGCACTGAACTATATTTTAAGATTTAGCCGCTTGGTGATTGATGGTGAAGAGATTACACCCATGCAGATGCATCAGGACGGTGATATACTGATTTTAAGCTGGCCGTTTATTTGTGATGACTATAATTTTATCAATGAGTTGACGAATGCCATGATGGTCTCATTGGCGAAGCAAATATTAGTGCATGATACCTTTCCACTGTATAAAGTGATCATGGCGCATGAAGCTATCGCACCATTGTATGAATATCAAAAGTTCTATGGTTGTCAGGTAGAGTTCAGCCAAGTTGAATATCAGTTTCAAATTCGCACTCAGGGGTTGCAGCTAAAACCCCAACAAGCAGATCCTTCACTTATGCAATTGTTGGTTCAACAAGCGGAAGAGGCGATTGCATCAAAACCCGTTCAATCGAGTCTTGATCGGCAACTCCACTTAATTATTGCTGAGTATTTGCGTATTGGTCACGAAGCGCCAAAGATTGAAGATATTGCGACAGAATTATGTTTGTCGGTGAGGACTTTGCAACGACAATTAAAAGATCGCGGAACATCATTTAAACGCATACTTGAGCAAGAGCGGATGTCACAATGTGAGCGCCTATTAAATCAGGGGCTAGAGTTAACGGATATCGCAGTGCAACTCGGTTACTCAGATCAGTCTGCGCTTGCTAGAGCATTTAAAATGTATAATGGAATAACGCTGTTGCAGTTTAAAAAACAACTTAAACAACGACCAACTCACCACCATAATCTAAGTTAGATTATGGAAATAAAAAAGGTAAGCATGTAGCTTACCTTTAAAGACTTCATTTTTATGCCAGTCTAAAATTGATTCATCTGTATTTTGGGATATCTAAAAGCAATGGAGAGTATAGCAATCACCGCTAAGATCCAGCAGTAATAAACGTTTTGGATCATTTCCATTGGCGATAATTTTGCAATTGAACACGCCAATAATAATTGTGCGCCAAACGGAATTAAGCCTTGAACAACACAAGAAAAAATATCCAACAAAGCAGCCGAGCGTTTTGGGTCAACACCATATTCTTTAGCAACTTCACGTGCCATATCGCCAGATAGAATAATGGCAACCGTATTATTTGCCACAAAGAAATTAGACAAGATTACCAGAAGGCAGATTCCGATTTCACCAGCTCTTTGCGTTCCCACTTTGAATAAACGCGTAAGTTGATAAATGCGTTGTATAAGCCACTCTAAGCCACCTTCTTTTCGCATAAGGGCAGAAATACCACCGAGTAACATTGAAAGCAATGCGACTTCAAACATGCCCACAAATCCATCGTAAATCGCAATATTTAATTTAAGTAGGTTAAAGTCGGGGGCTTGAATCAGACCGACGAGTCCAGACATAACAATGCCCAGCATAAGTACAGCCAACACATGTAATCGGGTAAAAGCCAAAGCAAATACAGCTAAATAAGGCAAAATCAGCCAAAAATTATAGTCATTGAAAGAAATTTGTTGCGTATCACGACTCATCACAAAATAAATCAAAATCGTGAAAAGTGCTGCTGGTACTGCAATCCATACATTGACTTTAAATTTATCTTTTAGTTCTACACGTTGGCTACGAGTTGCGGCGATAGTGGTATCTGAAATCATCGACAAGTTATCACCAAACATGGCTCCTCCAACCACAGCGCCAATCGCAACAACAGGATTTATATCGGTGACTTGAGTAAAGCCAAATGCGATCGGCGCACAAGCAGCGATAGTACCCATCGAGGTGCCCATCGCAGTAGCAATAAACGCTGAAATAACAAAGAGCATTGGCAGGACAAAAGCCGAAGGAATGAGAGATAAACCTAATTGTACTGTTGCATCAACACTACCAATGGCACTACTAATACTGGCAAAAGCACCTGCCAGCATAAAGACCATAAACATTAAAATAAGATTAGGATGGCTTGCCCCACGGAGAAACTCATCTATACCTGTATTTAATTTGCCACGATAAAGTAATACCGCAAGAATGAGGGCAGGGATAGCAGCAATGGGTGCTTTAATTTGGTAGAAGGCAAACTCAGTGCCAATCAGAGTGTGATAAATACCGCTGCCCAAAAAAATGGCTAAAAACACAATAAGCGGTAGAAGGGCAAGCGCTCGCGGAGAAGCTTTGCCTGGGGAGATTGTGGTCATAACATAAGAAATAAAAGAGTAAGCATGTATAGTATAGAACAGCTTTGGCTAATTCAGAAAAGTTAAAATGTAAGTGCTAAGCTATTTGTTTTTAAACATTTTTAATCAATAAACATAAGTTCATATAAATATTCATGATTTAGAAAAAACAGAAAAAATCGAGCTTTTTGATCATTGTTAAAAAAATCAAAACATTGATAAATATGCACTTGGAATACTTAACTGAAAAGAGTGTTTGGTGCTTTTCATCACACTCTGTTCAATGAGTAAAAAATAGCGTTACAATGGGCCGTCTTGTATTTTACAAAACCAACTCCTCAATTCTATACAATTCAAGGAAAGTACATCCCTATGTCACGTTTAGCCACACGATTTGCACAGCTTAAATCTCAACAGCGTAAGGCTCTAGTTTCTTATGTCATGGCAGGTGACCCTCATCCACACGTAACGGTTCCTTTGTTACATCAAATGGTGGAAGCAGGTGTGGATGTAATTGAACTTGGCTTACCATTTTCAGATCCAATGGCCGATGGTCCAGTGATTGCACTTGCGGCTGAGCGTGCATTGGCAGCCGGTACAAATACATTGGATGCATTGGAAATGGTCAAGCAATTCCGTGAAAAGGACACAGATACACCAGTGGTGTTGATGGGTTATTTGAATCCTGTAGAAGTCATTGGATATGAAAAATTTGTATCAACTGCTCATGACTGTGGTGTGGACGGTATTCTGTTGGTGGACTTACCACCTGAAGAAGCACAAGCGCTCGATGTTGTCTTGAAAAAGTTTGATATGGATCAGATCTTCTTGTTGGCGCCAACATCTACAGATCAACGTATTCAACATGTCGCTAATCAAGCGAGTGGTTTTATTTATTACGTGTCTTTGAAGGGTGTAACAGGTGCAGCGACTTTAGATGTGAATGAAGCTGCTCAACGCATCGAAAAAATTAAGTCGATGACGGATGTACCTGTTGGTGTAGGTTTTGGTATTAGTGATTCAGCCTCTGCAAAAGCAATCGGAAGCGCAGCGGATGCGGTCATTGTTGGTAGTGCTTTTGTTAAACCATTTGCACAGACAACTCCTGATCAAGCAGTTGAACAGGCGGTCAATAAAGTCAAGGAGCTTCGAGCAGCGCTCGATGAGTTAGTATGAATCAAGAAGTTAAATCAGGGAAAACTTTAGCACCTGCAACACCTTGGACAGATCGTTCAGTACCAGGTATTCAAATCCCTGATCAACAGCAATCATTAAAAGCGACGTTTACTGAGCCTACGATTGAATGTCCAGAATGTCATGCTCTGGTGACTCGTACGGCGATGTCTTTCAATGCTTATGTTTGTCCTCAATGTGATGAGCATTTAAAAATGAAAGCACGTGACCGCTTAAATTGGTTCTTTGATCAAACCGCAAAAGAATTAGGTCAAGAGTTTGTTGCAAAAGACCCACTCAAGTTTGTGGATAGCAAAGCTTATCCTGTGCGTATGAAAGAAGCACAAGAGAAAACTGGCGAAACTGAAGCACTCGTGGTGATGGAAGGACAAATCAAAGGTTTATCTTTAATCGCTTGTGCATTTGAATTTGATTTCATGGGCGGTTCGATGGGAACTGTAGTTGGTGATCGATTTGTACAAGCAGCAGAGCGTGCGATTGAAACCAAACAGCCAATGATTTGTTTTGCTGCCTCTGGTGGTGCTCGTATGCAAGAAGGAATGTTATCTTTAATGCAAATGGCACGTACGTCAGCTGCGATTCAAAAAATGAAAGATGCTCGTATTCCGTACATTGTTGTATTAACTCATCCAGTATATGGTGGTGTGACCGCATCTTTAGCCATGTTGGGTGATGTGCATATTGCTGAGCCTAAAGCAATGATTGGTTTCGCTGGTAAACGTGTCATTGAACAGACTGTACGCGAAAAGTTAGAAGAACCGTTTCAACGTGCTGAATTCTTGCTTGATCATGGTGTAGTCGATCAAATTGTTCATCGTCACGCATTACGTGATACAGTTTATCGTATCGTAGCGAAATTGATGAATTTGCCTTGAACCTCACTGCTCCACTCAGTACAGATAATTTACAAACATGGCTCGATTATTGGAGCCATGTTCACGTTACAGGAATTGATTTAGGGCTTGAACGCGTCATTCCTGTGGCTGAAAAATTGGGAGTTACACACCCGCAAGCGAAAGTCATTACCGTCGCTGGTACGAATGGTAAGGGTTCAACAACTACAACCTTAGCTTCAATTCTGAATGCTCAAGGATATCAAGTCGGTTTGTATCAATCTCCGCATATCTATCGTTTCAATGAGCGTGTAAAACTCGCAGGTCAGGAAGTTTCAGATGAGCTTCTGATCGAAGCATTTGTTCAAGTTGATCAAGCACGACGTGAATGTGATTTAAGTTTATCTTTTTTTGAAGCAACAACCCTTGCAGCTTTTGTCATCTTCAAACAACAGAAATGTGATGTTTGGGTATTGGAAGTTGGACTTGGGGGACGTTTGGATGTGGTGAATGTCGTTAATCCAAATGTTGCGGTCATTACTAATATTGGATTGGATCACACAGATTGGCTGGGTGACACCATTGAAAAAATTGCTTTTGAGAAAGCGGGTATTATTCGTCCAGATATTCCAGTCATTTTTGGTGGGCAACAAATACTTCCAACATCAATTCAGGATAAAGTCATTGCATGTAATGCGACGCTGTCATGTCTAAATCAGGATTATTTTTATCAAGCAAATGGTGATGGTAAAACTTGGACATTTTCAAGTTCAGCACTGACCTTAAAATTACCATGTGGTCAGTTGGCCCTAGATAATATTTCTACTGCCGTGGCTGCATTATTGGTCAGTGGATTGAAAGTTTCTCAAACTGCACTAGAGCAGGGTATTATTCAAGCACATTTACAAGGTCGATTTGAAATAAGGGAAATCGCAGGAAAAACAGTGATTTTCGATGCGGGACATAATCCGCATGGTGTAGAATTTTTGTTAAAGCAATTGCGAAATTATTTAGAATACAATAAACAGTACACAGAAGTTATCGCTGTGTTTTCGATGTTAGCGGATAAAGATATAGATTCAGTCGTTAATTTATTGAAAAACACGGTATTAATGTGGAAAATTGCGCCGATGGATGTGCCTCGTGCAGCACCATTAAAACAATTAGAGTCAGCGCTTCAAGGTGAGACAGTACAACAGTATTCAAATGTACAGGTCGCATTTAAATCAGCACTTGAAGAAACAAAAAATAATCAGCTGATTTTGGTGTGTGGTTCGTTTCATACCTTAGAAGCGGTCTGGGAGTATTTAGAGAATGTCAATGAATAACAAACAACGCTGGATGGGTGGTGTTGTTTTATTGGGTGGTGGTGTTTTATTGGCAGCATTACTTCTAAAAGGCAAAGAAGAGATCCACCAAAATAATGTTGAACAACCGGTTGAAGCTGTTCAACAAAAAAATAATGAACCTGAAGCAGTACAACTTCAACCTCTCACAGTTGATGTGGAAACTGAAAAGCGTTTACTTGAAGAGCAACGACGTGCTCGTGAAAAAGCTGTGGCAGAGCAAGAGGCTCGTGCTGCTGAATATTTAAGAATGCAACAAGAGGCCGAAGCTGAAGCCGCACGTCGCGCTGCTGAAGAATATGCTGCAATGAATGCTCGTCGAAACGCTGCTCAGCAAAGTTCAGACAATATTCCTCCTGAATTGGTTGAGGATGAAGCTGAAAAGCAAAAGCGTTTGGCTGAAGAAAAACGCATAGCTGAACAGAAGCGTTTAGCTGAGCAAAAAGAACAACAGGCGAAATCCTCAGAAGAACAAAAGCGTAAAGCCGAAGCAGAAAAACGTGCAGTTGAAAAGAAAGCAGCAGAGCAAAAAGCTGCTGAGGAAAAACGTAAAGCAGAAGAAGCGAAGAAGAAAGCTGAAACTGATAAAAAAGCTGCAGAAGAGAAAAAACGCAAAGCTGCTGAAGAAGCGAAGAAAAAAGCTGAGGCAGAAAAAGCTCGTGATCTGCTGGAAAATGGAGATCGTCAATGGATGGTTCAAGTGGCATTGGCTGCGAATGAGGCGAATGCAGATGCGCTTGCGGCTAAGCTTCGTGCTAAAGGATATAAGGTAACGAAGAGTCCAACGTCGAAAGGTATTCGAATTATGGTTGGTCCATCTAAAGATCGTGATTCGGCAGATGCGTTACGTAAGAAAATTAACAGTGATGCAAGTTTAAATATGAAATCAGCATGGGTGATTGATTGGGTACCACTGGATAAGCGTCAATAGTTTCTTGCTTTGTTTTAGAAAAAAGGATTCAAACTATAATTTGAATCCTTTTTTAAATTAATATGTTAAAGAATATAAGCCATAATCAAAAAAAAAGCCTATCTGAGGATAGGCTGAACGCTGAAACTTGATGGCTCGTCAAAATTAATCAAGATCAGGTTGAGGTGTTAAACGTAGATAAGGTGTCACTGCCTTGTACCCTTTAGGGAAGCGTTGTTGAATTTCATTTTCGTCTTTAATAGAGGGAACAATCACAACATCTTCACCATGCTGCCAGTTTGCAGGGGTTGCCACTTTATAGTTATCTGTTAACTGTAATGAATCTATAACACGTAAAATTTCATGGAAATTGCGACCAGTTGACGCTGGATACGTAATAATCAAGCGTACTTTTTTATTTGGATCAATGATCACAAGAGATCGGACGGTTAGGGTCTCGCTGGCATTGGGATGGATGAAATCATATAAAGTCGAAACTTTACGATCCTGATCAGCAATGATTGGGAAATTTACCGTGGTAGACTGAGTTTCATTGATATTTTTAATCCAACCATGATGTGATTCAACATCATCTACAGAGAGAGCAATCGCTTTAACATTACGTTTTTCAAACTCGTCTTTTAGCTTTGCTGTAAAACCTAATTCCGTCGTACATACGGGAGTGTAGTCGGCAGGGTGTGAAAATAAAACGCCCCAATGATCTCCTAAAAAATCATAAAAATTAATCACTCCTTCGCTCGATTGCTGTTCAAAATCTGGAGCAGTGTCACCTAAACGTAATGCCATATATACCTCTATTCTTATCAAAACCTTAATGTATTGAAATTAATATGGAGGAAACTCTTTATAATTAAAAATAGTGTTTTTTTATTTACTTATGAAAAAAATAGATTTATTTGGCTGCCTGAGTGCAAATAAACGCTCATAAAATTGAATTTGAACGATATATATTTTTGATCAAATTTGCTACATTAACTCGCCGTTGCTCATGCGTCATGGAAAATAATCCAGAAATTTTTTGATTGCATTTGTTTAAAACCCTTGTACTTCAAATTTCTAGCACCATAATAACGTTTGAGAAAAATCATTTTGATAAGTAAGTTTTAGAGAGTCTATATGTTGGCAAGTCTGATCGGAGGAATCTTCGGTACTAAAAACGAGCGCGAATTGAAGCGTATGCGTAAAATTGTCGAGAAGATCAATGCGCTCGAGCCGACGATATCTGTGTTAAGTGATGCAGACTTATCTGCAAAAACAGAAGAATTCAAACAACGTTATAAAAACGGCGAAAGTCTTGATCGCTTGTTACCAGAAGCTTTCGCGGTATGTCGTGAAGCTGGTAAGCGTATTATGGGTATGCGTCATTATGACGTACAGTTGATTGGTGGTATTACCCTACATGAAGGTAAAATTGCAGAAATGCGTACAGGTGAAGGTAAAACCCTAATGGGTACTTTGGCTGTATATTTAAATGCAATTAGTGAACAAGGTGTTCATGTTATTACTGTCAATGATTATCTGGCGCAACGTGATGCTGAGTTAAACCGTCCACTTTATGAATTTTTGGGATTATCTGTTGGGGTGATTTACTCCATGCAAAATCCTGTCGAAAAAGCAGAAGCTTATCGAGCAGACATTACCTACGGTACAAACAACGAATTTGGTTTCGACTATCTTCGTGACAATATGGTGTTCTCGTTAGCCGAGAAAAAACAACGTGGTCTTGCCTATGCGATTATCGATGAGGTTGACTCAATCTTAATTGACGAAGCACGTACTCCACTTATTATTTCGGGTCAAAGCGAAGATTCCTCACAACTTTACGCGGCAATGAATGCGATTCCGCCAAAGTTACATGCTCAAAAAGAAGAAAAAGTTGCAGATGGTGGGCACTTCTGGATCGATGAAAAGCAACGTTCAGTCGAAATCACAGAAGCTGGTTTTGAAGCCATTGAAAGTGAACTTATTGCGATGGGATTATTGGCAGAAGGTGAGAGTCTATATTCTGCAGCCAACTTAAATCTTGTTCATCATGTGACAGCTTCTATTCGCGCACATTACTTGTATCAACGTAACGTGCATTATATTGTCCATGACGGTGAAGTGATTATTGTCGACGAAAATACAGGTCGTACGATGCCTGGTCGTCGTTGGTCTGAAGGTTTACATCAAGCGGTAGAAGCGAAAGAAGGTTTAGAAATTCAACCTGAAAACCAAACGCTTGCAACGACCACATTCCAAAACTATTTCCGTTTATACCGTAAACTTTCAGGTATGACAGGTACAGCAGATACTGAAGCTGCTGAAATGAAAGAAATTTATGGCTTAGATGTGGTGTTGATTCCAACCCATCGTCCAATGATTCGTAAAGATCTGAATGACTTAATTTATTTGAATCGTAATGGTAAATACAATGCGATTATTGAAGAAATTAAGAAAATTCATGAAGCTGGTGTTGCACCGATTTTGATTGGTACGGCAACAATTGAAGCTTCTGAAATCTTATCGGATAAACTGAAAGAAGCGGGTATCGCACACGAAGTATTGAATGCCAAACAGCATGAGCGTGAAGCGGATATTATTGCACAAGCCGGCTCTCCACGTGCCGTGACTATTGCGACCAACATGGCAGGGCGTGGTACGGATATCTTGCTCGGTGGTAACTGGAAAGCGAAACTGGCGAAAATTGAAAATCCAACTCCTGAAGATGAAGCACGTTTAAAAGCAGAATGGGAACAAAATAACCAACTGGTGCTGAATTCTGGTGGTTTACACATTATTGGTTCTGAACGTCATGAATCTCGTCGTATTGATAACCAATTACGTGGTCGTTCAGGTCGTCAAGGTGATCCAGGTGTTTCGCGTTTCTTCTTATCGTTAGAAGATGATTTGATGCGTATCTTTGCAGGTGATCGTGTCGTCGCAATGATGCGTGCAATGGGTCTGCAAGAAAATGAAGCCATTGAACATAAAATGGTGTCTCGTTCGATTGAAAATGCCCAACGTAAGGTTGAAGCACGTAACTTCGATATTCGTAAGAACCTGTTGAAGTATGATGATGTAAATAACGAACAACGTAAAATTATATACTCACAGCGTGATGAAATTCTGGCAGAAAGTACATTGCAAGAATACATCGAGTCAATGCATGAAGAAGTGATGAAAGGGGTGATTGAAACGTATATCCCACCTGAATCAATTCATGATCAGTGGGATGTCCCAGGTCTAGAATCTGCATTACGCTCAGACTTTAATATTGATCTTCCTGTGCAGCAATGGTTGGATCAAGATCGTCGATTAGATGAAGAGGCATTAGCACGTCGTATCACTGATGAGGTTTTACAACGCTATCGTGCGCGTCGTGAACAAATGGGTGCTGAATCTGCAGCAGTGTTAGAACGAAACTTTATGTTAAGTTCTTTAGATCGCCACTGGAAAGATCATTTAGCAGCGATGGATTATTTACGTCAAGGTATTCATTTACGCGGTTATGCGCAAAAGAATCCTGAGCAGGAATATAAGAAAGAAGCATTCAATCTGTTTGTAAATATGTTAGCTGTCATTAAGTCTGATGTTGTGACAGATCTTTCATTGGTACGTTTACCAACGCCTGAAGAGCTGGCAGAAATGGAAGCACAGCAGCAAGCTCAAGCTGAAGCGATGCAACTTTCACTTTCTCATGCTGAAGTTGATGGTATAACAGGTGAGCAAACAGTTAATACTCAAGAATTGGATCAGAATGAAGTTGAGATTACGCCACCTCAAAGCCGTAATGCACCTTGTCCATGTGGTTCTGGTTTAAAATACAAGCAGTGTCACGGTAAAATCTAAATTTCATGAAGCAGAACTTAGGTTCTGCTTTTTTTATTTTATTATAGTGCTTGGTCAGTTCATGTGAATAAGCATTGCCAATTTTCTCAGTTAATGCTATTTAATTTTGCATGATTGAATATATGGAAGCGACAATGAAAAAAATACTAAAATCGGCTCTATTTGCAGTTTTTGCTTTACCAGCTTTCGCATTTGCCAATGCTGATACGAAAACTGTACCTCTAGCGAAAGTTCAAGCAGCTGCGGGTGTTACTCAAGCACAAACTGAAGTTAAAAATGACTCCACAACGGTGATAAGTCCACGCACTGGTATTCGTTACACACTTGGTAATACAGCTGGTCGACCAATCATTCTTCAAACAGCTGCAATAGCACCAGCAACTCCAGCTACAGCAAATCGTATTGTTGCATCAAATCCAGCTCTTTCAAGTTCAAGTCAAGAAAAAGCAAAACAAGCCTTATTGGAACAAACTGTATCTAATTAATTTTAGAATTTCGTACAAAAGCCAGTCTTTGACTGGCTTTATTGTTTTTAGGGATCGAGATTTATTTCAAATCATTCATTTCAATCAACCCTAATGCCTTATTCACTCGATTTTTTTTCTAATTTCTAATAAGCTTAGCCATCATTTTTTTTAATTCGGACAATCAAAAATGGCGGTGGGTGACGTATCAATGCCACAAATGCATGTGGTAAAGGGTGTAAGAATTGGCTCAGCAGAAGCGTATGTACGTTACCCAAATCGACGTGACTTGGTTGTATTTGAATTTGCACAAGGCACTCAAGTTGCAGGTGTATTTACCCAAAATGCTTTTTGCGCAGCGCCAGTACATATTTCAAAACTGCATTTGTCTCAAACAAATCCACGTTACCTTGTAATTAATACAGGCAATGCGAATGCAGGTACTGGTCCTACAGGTTTGAAAAATGCAAAGGACACTTGTGCTGAATTTGCCAAAATTGCTGGTGTAAATGAGAACGAAGTTTTGCCATTCTCAACAGGCGTAATTGGTGAACAATTACCCATGGAGCGTTTGATTGCTGGGTTAAAACCAGCATTTGAGAGTCTTGAAGATGATGTATGGCCTCAGGCAGCATCAGGTATTATGACGACGGATACTTTACCTAAGGGTGCTTCTGAACAATTTGAAATTGACGGGGTTGTTTATACAATGACGGGGATTTCAAAAGGTGCAGGAATGATCCGTCCTAATATGGCAACAATGTTGTCTTTCGTAGCGACAGACGCGCCTATTGCTCGTGAATTGGTTCAAAAACTATTAAAAACCACGGTTGAACAATCATTTAATCGCATCACGATTGATGGTGATACATCTACTAATGACTCTTGTATTTTTGCAGCAACTGGTCAAGCAGGTGGTGCTGAAATTACATCTAAAGAAGATGCTCGTTACTCTGTTGTTTTAGATGTACTTACACGTGTCATGAAGCGCTTGGCTCAGTTAATCGTTCGAGATGGTGAAGGTGCAACCAAATTTATAACTGTTTCAGTTGAAGGTGGTGCAAATACGCAAGAGTGTTGTGATATCGCTTACAGCATTGCACATTCACCTTTGGTAAAAACAGCGTTCTTTGCTTCTGACCCTAACTGGGGGCGTATCTTGGCTGCAATTGGTTATGCTGGGGTCCAAGATTTAAATGTCGACAAAATCCAAGTATGGTTAGATGATGTCCAGATCTGTAAAGATGGTGGTGCAGCGGCAGATTACACAGAAGAGGCTGGTGCTAAAGTGATGAATCAATCAGAAATTACTATTCGCGTTGATTTGGGCCGTGGTTCTGCCAAAGATACGGTTTACACCTGTGATTTGTCATATGATTATGTCAAGATCAACGCAGATTATCGTTCTTAAATAAATTAAGCCTCCCTGTTGAGGCTTTTTATTTATCAAATTTTAATGATTGGTCAAATCCAATCTGTGTGTAATTGCTTATATTGATAAGCGCTATGGATAGAGATGCAAATAATGAATGATGCAACCAATTTAATTGCAAATGATGCGAAAGCAATTGTTCAAGCTCATTTAGACCTGATTGGTGAATCTAACAATCAAGATTTAACACCAGAGTTAAAGCAGCAAAAATTTGCTGAGATCCAAGCCGAATTGGAAAAGCGTAATGCGGTATTGGTTGCTCATTATTATTGTGATCCAGTCGTACAGGAGCTTGCGGAGCTGACTGGTGGTTGTGTTTCAGATTCACTTGAAATGGCACGTTTTGGGCGTGACCATGATGCGACAACACTCGTTGTGGCTGGTGTGAAGTTTATGGGTGAAACTTCTAAAATTTTATCACCTAACAAAACCATTTTAATGCCTACTTTAGAGGCAACTTGTTCACTCGATCTAGGTTGTCCTGTAGATGAGTTTAGCAAGTTCTGTGATGCTCATCCTGATCATACTGTTGTGGTTTATGCAAATACCTCAGCTGCGGTAAAAGCACGTGCAGATTGGGTGGTAACATCCAGTTGTGCTGTCGAAATTATTGAGCATTTAGATAGTTTAGGTGAAAAAATTATTTGGGCACCTGATCAGCATTTAGGACGTTACATTCAAAAGAAAACTGGAGCGGATATGTTGCTCTGGGATGGTTCTTGTATTGTACATGAAGAATTTAGAGCACGTGGCATCGCTCAGATGAAAGCCATCTATCCTGATGCTGCAGTTTTAGTCCATCCTGAATCTCCAGAATCGGTGATTGATGTTGCTGATGCAGTAGGAAGTACTTCGCAATTGATTAAGGCTGCAAAAGAACTACCGCATGAAACAATGATTGTTGCGACCGATCGCGGTATTTTTTATAAGATGCAGCAAATGGTGCCGAATAAGACTTTGATTGAGGCTCCTACGGCAGGTGAGGGAGCGACTTGTCGTTCTTGTGCACATTGTCCATGGATGGCAATGAATGAATTGGATGGCATTTTGCATGTTTTACGACATGGTGATCAGGAAGTGTATGTTGATCCCGCTTTAGCAGAGCGCGCTAAATTACCATTAGATCGAATGTTAAACTTTAGTGCGTCATTAAAGCGTTAATATTAGTCAAAATGCTTGATAAATATACATTTGAAGTGTTTTTTTGAATTTTTTTGAAGATAGGTGTTGACGTTATCCAGCGTCACGCCTAGAATGCACACCGTACCGAACGATACATCAAACGATAAGTTGAACGGTACAAAAGCTGAGATGAATCGGAGTATAGCACAGCCTGGTAGTGCACCTGGTTTGGGACCAGGGGGTCGTAGGTTCGAATCCTACTGCTCCGACCAATTCTTCAAGGCAAAGGTTTTCCAATGATCTCGCAATCATGGGTAATGCGCCTGTAGCTCAGTTGGATAGAGCATCCGCCTTCTAAGCGGATGGTCACAGGTTCGAATCCTGTCAGGCGCGCCATTGGTCGCTTGATTTTATAGAACCAAATTTTGTGATGGTGGATGTAGCTCAGTTGGTAGAGCCCCGGATTGTGATTCCGGTTGTCGCGGGTTCGAATCCCGTCATTCACCCCAACACAAACCGATGTAATCGGAGTATAGCACAGCCTGGTAGTGCACCTGGTTTGGGACCAGGGGGTCGTAGGTTCGAATCCTACTGCTCCGACCATTTATTTCATTATAAATGGTCAGATAAAAGATACCGCGTTAAGCGGTTTTTTTATGTCTGATTTTTGCTGTTAAAAAAAGATCCTATCAGGATCTTTTTTTGTTGAGTGTTTAAGGCACGATAATAACAGCAACGCGTCTATTTTCTGCATGGGCAGCGTCAGTATTTGCAGTATTAATAGGTTGGGTTGAACCGCGACCAATGGTTTGGATATGAGCTGGGTTAAAACCCTCCTCAATAAAAATAGTGCTTACGCTTCGGGCACGGCTTTCAGAAAGTTTAAAATTATAATCTGGATTGCCAATAAGATCGGTATGACCGACGATACGGACTTTCTTTAAATTGTACTTTTGTAGTTGTGCTGCGAGATGTTGAATCTGTTCACGATTTTTTTTAGAGATTTCAGCCTGATCGAAATCGAAAAGAAGTCGTTCGGGTAGTCCCAAACTCCAACCTTCCTCTGTGAGTACGAAACCTTGTTGTTTTAACATTTTTACTTGTTTATAGCTTAAAGATCCCATACCCAAGCATGCACTTAATCCTATACAAAGAATGCTCATGATAAAAAGTTTGAAACTACGATTGAGCATAGGTATTAATCCTCAGTAAAAATTCTATTGTTGAAATATGTGCCAATGATGTTTTAGATTCTTCGCTTTGTACATCGCTTGGTCTGCTTGAGAAATTAAGTCCTCAGGGGTATGAGCTTCTTTAGCCAAAGCTATACCAAGACTAAAACTAAAATGGATTGATTGTCCGTTATATTTTAAGGGCTCATCAGAACATTTTATAAGATTTTCGGCAATCGAAATTAAGTGATCAACCTGGCTGACAGGACTTAGGATAATTGCAAATTCATCCCCGCTTAATCTTGCGACAAAATCATTTTGACGTGTGTTTTGTTTTAATCGTTTTGCCATTTCTTTCAACACTTCATCCCCCACTAAATGACCATATTGATCGTTAATAGACTTAAATTTATTGTTATCTATAAAAATCAAAACAGTATTTTCACGTTTATCAGGCTGATCGAAAAGGTTACACAAAACTTTATAAAAGTAATGTCGGTTTGGTAATTGCGTTAATTCATCATGTTGTACTTGATAATTAAGCTGCGTATTTTCAGACTGTAACTGATTGTGCCAAGATTGAATTTCTTCTAACAGTTGATTAAATACTGAGTTTAGATGATGAAATTCTTGAATATCATTTTTTGGAAAGCGGAGATTGTATGCTTTTTGTTGACTCACTAATTGTGCTGTATGAATAATTGGTGATATAGAATTCATAATATGACGATAGGTTGCATTAACCGACCACCATAAGGCGAAAATCATAAAAAGCATACCTAGGATCAAGGCTAAGCAAATCTTGATAATGAATAAAATGATATCTTGAGAACTGCCGAATAGATGAAGCTCACCGACCAGTTGTCCATTGTGAGTAACTTCAATTTGAATCGGCTTAGAAAAAAATAATCCATCAAACCAAGTTTGAAGTTCTGAATGGCGATCTATCAGTTTGCTGCTTTCAGTGATTTTAACTTTATTGCTATCCAATACTTGGATAAGGCGAATTGAATGTTGTTGTGTGTACTCGTGTAAAATATTGTCTAAAGTGTATTTATCTTGGAAAACAAGAGCAGGTTGAATGCGTTCCGCAATTGTGCGACTCACTAAGGTTAAGTTTTGATTGGCGTATGATTTCACCGTAAAGATTGAAATCGTTGTAAAAATTAAAGTGCAGATCAAAAAAGTGATCGCAAAAATTAAAAATTGTGATCGTCTAAATAGTGATTGGAGTGAAGTTAATCCAAAAAATTTATCAATCATCTGAATTACTCCATATTCTGTGCAAGAAGTAATACACGAGGATCAACGTGGATTTTGGTTTTTGCAAGACTGTCTAAATTGACTTTAAATTTTGTAATACCTGCTTTATTGCTATAGAGACAGAAAACACTTCCAACATCGCAATCTTCATTATTTGTCGAAAATGAGAGAATTGATTTCTTTAGTGATTCTCCGATGAGCTTTTGTTCGACTGTTGGAGAAGATTTAGAAAAAAATACAACATCACAATTGGTCTTGTTTAAATCGTAATCATGAATATTTTGTGCTTTGATCTTTGAATTTTGCTTTAGAATTATTTGATTAAACTCTGCTAATGCCAAAGTGTTATCAATTAGACATAAATCTGGTTGTGGAGATGAAATTTTGGCATAGCTCAAAATAGATAGAGTCATTTGATAAATGTTCTGGTTGGAATTGGCATGGCTAAAGCTGCACATCAAAAGCAGTAGGGAGATCAATACGGCTTTTTTGATTTTAAATATAGCCATTTAGTAACATAGTTCTAGTCAGTTAAATAATAGTTCCTATTCTAATCTAATTTTAATAAAGTTAAAGTGTTCGATTTTTTATCAATATCATACTGAATGATGTGAATTTGATTATTAAATACCCACTCAATACTCATAATTTAAAATAATTCTAAAATATTAAAAAAAGTAGTTGCGTAAGAAAATAAATAGCCTATAATGCACATCCATCGGCGGTGATGTTGATTAAAACTTGTTGAAAAACAAGGATTTAGCTGAATAGGTTGGATCTAAG
>NZ_JBWYIK010000013.1:0-60331 GCF_056779735.1 Acinetobacter sp. 24-47-67 | reverse complement strand
ATCCCTTTATCCAAAGCAACCCAGCAGTGATTGAAAAACTTTCAAACGACTTAGGAGCTGGCAGCCCTGAAGGTTATGCAAGCTGCTGTGAAGCTTTGGCTAAGGCGGATGTGCGTGAACAACTCAAACAGATTTCGATTCCAGTATTGATTATTGCAGGTCAACAAGACCCTGTGACCACTGTGGTAGATGGTCAGTTTATGCAAGCAGCGATTGCGGGTAGTCAACTTGTTGAGATTAATGCTTCGCACATTTCGAATGTTGAACAACCACAGGCGTTTAACCAGGCTGTGGCTGAATTTATTCAGGCTTAAGTTCGGAACAACTCAAACCTGAACTCAGGAAACATCACTTGTCACGGGTGACTCATCTTGACGCTTTGCCAGATTGCTCCACCAGTCTGGCTTTTTTTATGCCCTAGACTTCAATCATTTATTCAGTAAATTTTAAGAAATAAAACCTAATCTCAGCGTAGTTAAATATTAGAACTCATCGTATGCGCTACAAATCTATCATTCAGCAATGGAAAAAACCAACGATAAGCCTAGCACTATTCAATTTAGTACTCTCAGTATGGGTTGGCATTGGTTTAAATATTGCGTTCTACAAACAACTTACTTCACTCACACCTTATCAAGGTTACCCAGCAATTCTTTTTTTAATAGGTTCATCTGTCTTAATCACAGCCGCTTATTTTTTTATTTTCAATCTTATTCATTGGAGATTGAACGTAAAGATATTTGCAAGTATCTGGATTGTATTAGGCGGTGTGTCTGCATATTTTGTAAGTAGTTTAGGCATTATTATTAATGCTGATCAGATTCAAAATATGATGCAAACCAATACGATGGAAGCATTTGATCTGATAAATATAAGATTATTTATTTGGGTTGTATTTTTTATTTTAGCGCCTCTTTTTTTTATTTATTGGGTGAATATCAAAAAATCAACGTTTTCTCATACCCTTTGCAGGAAAATGTTACACAGTGCAATCAGTTTAATTTTAGTGTTAGGTTGCGCTTATTTATATTATGTTGACTATGCAGCTATTTTTAGAGAAAACAGAGAGTTGAAAGGAATGATCAGCCCTCAAAATGTCGTTGCAGCGTCCTTCAGTTATTATAAACATCTTCAACCTCCCAAAAATACTATAATTCAACCCTACGGACGTGATGCACACCAATTTATTCAAACGGCGACCCATCAAACTCCAAAACTGATGGTTTTAGTGATAGGAGAAACAGCACGTGCAGAAAGTTTTCAGTTGAATGGATATGATCAAGCTACAAATCCAGAATTAAGCAAATTAAATATAATCAATTTTCGTAACGTCAGTTCCTGTGGTACTGCAACGGCGGTATCCGTACCTTGTTTATTTTCTGGTATGACTCGACAAGCATATACAGAAAAAGTCGCAAGACAACGGGAGAACTTACTCGATATTATTCAACGTGCGGGCTACAAAGTAACGTGGATCAATAACAATTCAGGATGCAAAGAGGTTTGTAATCGGGTTGAGCGTTATGAAATTCCCGAATCTATTCATAAGCAATGGTGCGATTCTAAGGGTGAATGTAAAGATGAAATATTGATTGATAGCCTTAATGCCTATATTCAAGCCATTCCCAAAAATGATAAAACGCCAAGACTTATCGTACTCCATCAAATGGGAAGTCACGGCCCAGCTTACTATAAACGGTCCACTCATCAATACACACCCTTTCAGCCGACCTGTAACACCAGCGCAATTCAGGGATGTAGTCAACAAGCTCTGATCAATACGTATGATAATTCAATTGTATATACAGACCATATTCTCGCTTCGACAATCAATTTATTAAACAAACAAACTCAATTTCAATCCGCTTTATGGTATTTATCAGATCATGGTGAATCCACGGGTGAACATGGAATGTATTTACACGGCGCGCCTTATCAAATTGCACCATCACAACAAACTCATGTGCCGATGATCATGTGGTTTTCAACAGCATGGCGAAAACATCAAGCGTCAACTGTACGATGCATTGAATCTCAGAAAAATGATGTACTAAGCCAAGACAATGTCTTTCACACCATGCTAAGTTTATTGAATATTCATACTACAACATTACAACCCGCATTAGACCTCAGCCAACAATGCAAACCTCAATTATAGAACAGAGCCTAATATGAATAAAATCCTGATGATTGAAGATGACTTTATGATTGCAGAGTCATCTCAAAAGTTGCTCCAATATCAATCATTTGAAGTAGTCTGGGTCAATAATGGCATCGATGGCTTAAAACAATTAAATCAACAAGCATTTGATTTAGTGCTGCTCGATCTTGGATTACCTATGATGGATGGCATGCAAGTACTCAAACATCTTCGCTCACTATTTCCTTCAATTCCTGTACTCATTATTTCAGCAAGAGATCAACTTCAGCACCGTATCGATGGATTAAATCAAGGCGCTGATGATTATCTAGTAAAACCATACGAGTTTGAGGAGTTATTAGCGCGTATTCACGCCATACTCAGACGTGCATCTCAACAAAATACACCCCAGATAAAACAAATTTTAGAATTTGGCGGACTCAGGTTAGATCTTGAACAACATATCGCGAGTTTTGAAAATCAGACGGTTGAGTTTTCAAACCGTGAGTGGGCTTTATTAATTCCACTCTTAACTTATCCAAATAAGATTTTTTCGAAGTCTAATCTTGAAGAAAAACTGTATGATATTGAAAATGAAATCAGCAGTAATACCATTGAAGTCTATATTCATCGCATACGCTCAAAATTAGGTAAAAATTTTATTCGTAATGTGCGAGGATTAGGTTATCGGCTAGGTCAGCCTACACCATAAAACAAGAATTGATACATGACGCAACCCTACTCTTTACAAAAGCAACTTGTTGTATTTACATCAATTTTTAGTGTGGTAATGGGATGTATATTGGTTTTTTCAGCCTATAGAACAGCTTTAGAAGAAACAAATGAAATACTTGATGCTCAGCTGAAAAATCTGGCAGAGCGCGTTGCAAAATTTAATCCAGATCCTATAAAGAGTAAATTTTCACATTTAAAACAGTACCATGAAGAAGATTTATTTGTAGATGTTTGGGCCTATGACCAACAATCACATTTACACGAAAAGTTTAAACAGTTGGTTGACCCAGTTGCTAAGTCAGGTTTTTATCATCACACTAATCATTATGGTAAATGGCATACCTATGTGATTCCATTGAAAACTGTTCAAGTCCAAGTGAGCCAACAAGACTCTGTTCGACAAGCTTTAGCCATAGAGCTCGCAATCAACATGTTTTTACCTTATTTAATCATTATGCCTTTCGCGATTTATGGCTTAGGTTTTATAATTAGAAGAAATTTTGCTCCATTTGAGCAATTTAAATCCGAATTAAGTACACGTAAACCAAATGAGCTGACCGTAATTGACCCTCAACAGTACCCTATTGAGCTAGTACCCAGCATTCAAGCGATCAATCAATTATTTCAAAGGATCTCTGATGCCCAACAAGAACAAAAACAATTTATTGCAGACGCCGCTCACGAATTAAGAACACCAATTACAGCATTAAATCTTCAAACTAAAATTTTACTCAAAGAGCTCCCCCATCACGAATCGTTAATCAAAATGAATAATGGTTTACATCGAACTCAGCATTTGGTCGGACAGCTTTTAAATCTCGCTCAACAAGATTCATTGAATGCCAGTAACGAGAAAAAAATGAGTATTCGGTTAGATGAACGTGCTTATCAATCTATTGAACAATTGATTCATTTAGCCTTAGCCAAAGAAATCGATTTAGGTATGGAACGTTATGAACACGTTCAAATTATAAATTACTCATCTGCTATAGATTCAATATTAACCAATTTAATAGAGAATGCGATTAAATACACGCCCCCCAATGGCATCATTAACGTTTCTACATTTCAAGAGAATGATATAGCTATCATTCAAGTCGAGGACAGTGGCCCAGGAATTTCAGCAGATCTGTATGAACGTATTAAAAAAAGATTTTATCGAGTCGAGCAACATCAAGAAATTGGTAGTGGCTTAGGTTTATCAATTGTTGAAAAAGCGGTAGAACGTATGGGGGGTAATCTTATCTTTGATCGCAGCCCTCAATTAGGTGGTTTATTGGTGAGAGTGGAAATTAAACTACATTAATTGCTTAGGCTAATTTAACCTTTTCTTTTAGACTAAATATTACGACATTGAACATCCAAATCAGCCAACCAGTCCAAAGATTATGACTCAAAAAATGTGCACCTCTAAGCATTTGTGTCCATCCCATAAGCATTCCCAAGAGAATTGCACTCAATAAGTAAAATTGAGCTAATTTGCTTTTTTTGCTCCTGAACACAAAATACCCACTCAATAATGCAAAACCTGCAGAAGCATGACCTCCAGGAAAACAATGCCCAACTTTACTACTGAGACTCCAGACAATTGTCATTCCCTGAGGTTGAGCTGCATCCCATGGACACATCAAGTTCGACTGTGATTTGAACAACGCTATTAAAATAATTGAAATCAAAGCAATTGCAAAAATTGTGATGTAATTTTTAGAGGTTTCCAAACTTTGATTTCTCGATTTGGGATGAGCAACCATGACTGCATATATCAGCATACTGCAGTACATCGCGATTAGCACATATTTAACCCATTCATGCCCGACTACACTTGGCCAAAATGCATCTTTTAAATAGAACACTCCTTTTGAATTTAAGCCTAATTGAATCAATTTCATGTCGACTGCACCATGTACTGGAAATAGATTGACCAAAATGAAATAGCTCAAGATTAAGGCGATACATTGCTTGCGATAGAAAAAACTCATACGAATACATCGAATAAAAATGTATTTAAATCAATCAGGCTTAAAATTTTCTGAACGATTTGACATCAAATAGACTTTTATACTGCATAACGATATGCTTAAACCAACCTGAGTTGGGTTTTAAAAATAAAAAAGTGTTAAGGATAACCACGATGCAAACTCAAGAATTACTTATTCCGAATGGCAACTATCAAATCCAAGCGGATTTTTATATGCCAGTGCCGATCACAAAAGATTCTAGTATCATCATTATGGCTCATGGCTTGGGTGGAGAAAAAAGCTGTGGCTTAAACTCTTTCGCTGAAGCTTATGCAGAATTGGGATATAACGTATGCGTATTTGATCATTCTGGTTTTGGATTAAGCAGTGGTCCTGTTCAGCATCTTGTTGATAAAAATAGTCAACTTCAGGATTGGAAAGTCGTTATCGACTATATTCAAACCCGATTCTACATCTCGAAAAAAAATATCATTTTATGGGGGTATTCGTTCAGTGGTGCGCATGTTCTAACATTAGCAAGTGAACACACCTTTAAAGCAGTGATCTCTAATTTTCCACACGTTGATGGTTTAGCGAGCTTGACGCTGTATCCGAAAAAATATTTATTGCCTGCAACCATGATTGCATTACAAGATTTAGCCCTAGCAAAAATAGGTAGAGTCAAAACCATGCCTGTAGTTGCAAAAGATCGGTTTGCTATTTTGGCGGGTGAAGATTGCTATGATGCCTATTATCGACTGATCCCAGATGGGATGCATTGGAAAAATGCTGTACCAGCTCGAATCGTTGCAACTATTGGTTTATACCGACCAACAATGATCGTTCATAAAATTCAATGCCCTGTTTTTGTGTCAGGTGCGGAACTAGATTCACTTATTCCTATCAAAGCAACACGTAAACTCGCACAAAAACTAAAACAAGGTGAATATCGTGAGTTCGTCTGCGGTCACTTCGATCTATTTCATTCGCCCGTTTTTGATCAACTCATCGCAGCGCATCAACATTTTTTGGAAAAACTAAAATAAACTTTTAAAGTTGGTAGTTATATCCCTTACTGCTTAAGTAAAATTCACTGATGAAATGGCATTCTTTTAGAATGTCATCAGTGACTTGTTGATGCTGATAATAGCTGTGTTTCATTAATGCAAAAACCATTTCAACCAAATACACCGCTTCCTCTTTTCTATTCAATTTCAGCGGATGTACTTTCTGCTCAAATACCGCTTGTAAATCATGAGCAATCTTCTCAATCACAATTTCCTGTAAATTAAAACCATCAACATGCACTGGCCCACCCAAAATCAAAATACTTGCAGCAGGATTTGAATTGTAGAACTCTGCCACCTTAGAAATTAGATCAAAACAAATATCACGTGTTGACCAAGTTTGATAGCACTCATTTTTAAACAAAACATAGGCCTGAAGTTCATCTAAATAACGTTTCACCAATATGCTGAACAAATGATTAACTGTTGGAAAGTATTGATAAATCGTAATCTTAGGAAGATCGGACTGTGCTGCAATTTCGGGAATAGTACAGTGATTGATGCCTTGTTTTTCTAATATTTTCTTTGTTGTTTCTAGTACAAGTTCTAACCTTGCTTTACTTCTTTTTTGTACAGGAAGCTTAATTTCATCAAAAAGCATTTAAACAAATCCCCTGTCTTGCTGTTTAAAAATAAATCGATTATAGTCATAAAACCAACTATAGTTGGTTATGAATAAAAAGAACATCATTCAAGGATATGAATATGAACACAGTCTGTATCATTGGTGCAGGTCCGTCAGGAATTACGGCTGCTAAAAATTGTCAACAAAATGGTATTGCATACGATATCTTCGAGAAGAATGACAAAGTTGGTGGGAATTGGGTGTTTAATTCTAAAACTGGTCATTCTTCAGTCTATGAGAATACACACATTATTAGCTCGCGTACAATGTCTGAATATGAAGATTATCCAATGCCAGACAGTTACCCTGATTATCCACGACATGATCATTTGCAGCAGTATTTTGAAAATTATGCCAAACATTTTGGTGTATATGACAAGATTAAATTTCATCACACGATTCACCATATTCATAAAAATGAAAATAAAAAATGGGTGGTGGATTACACCGATGATCAAGGTAAAGAACAACAGAAAATATATGACTATTTAATGGTTGCAAATGGTCATCACTGGAAACCGAAATACCCTGAGTATGAAGGTGAATTTACTGGCAAGTGGATGCATTCACATGATTTTAAAGGTGTAAATGACGACTGGCGTGGAAAGAAAATTTTAGTCATTGGTGCAGGTAATTCAGGCTGTGATGTTGCCGTAGAATCAGCACGTGTCTCAAAAGATGTGTATATATCGATGCGCAGTCCACAATGGTTTGTTCCAAAATTTATGTTTGGACATCCCGCAGACATACTCGTCAAGTCAATGGAAAAACTTCCGCCCAAAATGCGCCAAAAAATTCTGACCAAATTGGTAAAAGCATTCAGCGGAAATTACGCAGATTTTGGCTTGCCTGTAAATGACAAACCGATGCTGACACAACATCCAACGGCGAACTCTGACTTCATTGACTATGTGCGTCACGGTAAAATCAAACCAAAACCAGCGATCAAGCGTCTCAATGGTAAAATTGTAGAATTCGTCGATGGTACTCAACAAGAGTTTGATATTATTTGTTGTTGTACTGGTTTCTGGACCGTCTTCCCTTTCTTCGATAAAGATTTTATAGATTTCCAACATGCTGAAAAATTACCGCTTTACCGTAAAATGATGCATGCAGAACATGACAATCTT
Source organism: Acinetobacter sp. 24-47-67 (assembly GCF_056779735.1). NCBI lineage: Bacteria > Pseudomonadati > Pseudomonadota > Gammaproteobacteria > Moraxellales > Moraxellaceae > Acinetobacter > Acinetobacter sp. 24-47-67. The sequence continues at coordinate 52,676 of NZ_JBWYIK010000013.1, read as the reverse complement.
TATTTCATTGGTTTATTCCAACCATTAGGTTGTATTTGGCCAATTTCAGATCATCAAGCCAATTTGGCATGTCAGGAAATTTTAGGAAAATATAAACGTCCAGCTGATATGAAAAAAGCGATTCAGCATGAGTTAGATCATCCGCATTACAACTTTGAAGGCGGTCAACGTCATGCAGCAGAAGTTGACTATAATGACTTCCGTGCAGAGCTCGTATCTGACCTTAAAACTGCTGGTGTCATCATTCCAGAGCGTAAACCTTTGGTTTCAATCCGTAAATTAGTTGGTTCTTTACTGACTGCTTAATTTAGTGTATTTCTAGGTCATCAGTGAGTGTTACGTTAATCTTGAGCACTCACCTTACATAAGTATAATCAACTCAAAATAACAACTTAAATGATCAATAGCAGGAGCTTTGCATGCACGGACGTATGATGTTTCAACCTTTATTAATCAGCAGTTTACTAGAACATGCTGCTGAATTTCATAAAGACACCCTGATCGTTTCAAAAAACACCGATGGCTCACTTTACGAAACCAATTGGGGCGATGTATCGGATAATGCTAAACGTGGTGCGAAGGCATTAAATGAACTTAAACTCATTCACGGCGATTGTATTGCAACATTAGCTTGGAACAATCATCGTCATTTAGAGGCTTGGTATGCTATTTCTGGTAGTGGTTTAATCTGTCACACCATTAACCCAAGATTATTTCCAGAACAACTGATTTTCATTATTAATGATGCACAAGATAAAGCAATTATTTTTGATAAAACATTCCTACCTTTGATTACAGGAATAAAAGCACATATTCCACTGGTGCAACATTTCATCTGCTTAGATGCACCTGATGAAAAGATTCGTCAAGCCTTACCCGAAGTCTTGTTCTACGATGATTTAATTGCGGGTCAAACTGCAGAATATACATGGCCTGAATTTGATGAAACCACTGCTAGTTCACTATGTTATACCTCTGGAACAACAGGCAATCCTAAAGGTGCTCTCTATTCTCATCGCTCAACTGTTCTTCACAGTTTAGCGGCCAGCTTACCTGACTCACTCAATCTGTCAGCCAAAGACATTATTTTACCTGTAGTTCCGATGTTTCACGTTCATGCATGGGGAACACCTTATGCCGCAGCGATGGTAGGTGCTTCAATTATATTACCTGGGCCGGGTCTTGATGGTGAGAGTCTAGTTAAACTCATTGATCAATATGAAGTGACTGTTGCACTTGGTGTTCCTACCATTTGGCAAAGCTTGTTGGTCGCTGCAAAAGCAATGAACAGTTCACTGACCTCTTTAAAACGTAATGTGATTGGTGGCTCGGCTTGCCCACCAAGCATGTTAGCCACATTCCGTGATGTATATGATTGTGAAACCATTCATGCATGGGGGATGACTGAAGCTAGTCCACTTGGCACTGCCAATCAATTCAAAGCTAAACATAAACAACTTTCTCAGGATCAACAAGCAAAACTACGTCTTTCCCAAGGTCGCCCACCGTTTGGAGTCAGGATTCGTTTAGTGTCTGAAGAAAGAGGAACCGATCTTGTTCCACATGATGGTGAGACTATTGGTAATTTACAAATCAAAGGACATTGGATTGTTGACAAATACTTTGGTCAGTCCGACTCACCACTCACCAGTGATGGATGGTTTGATACTGGAGATATTGCGTCTATAGATGCTGATGGCTATCTGCATATTAGTGATCGTGCCAAAGACTTGATTAAATCTGGTGGAGAATGGATCTCTTCTGTAGAGCTTGAAAATATCGCAATGGGTCACCCAGAAATTGCGATGGCTGCGGTCATCGCAGCACAACATCCAAAGTGGGATGAAAGACCTGTCTTAATCGCCGTTAAACATCCTAATAGCCAAATCACTGAACAACAACTCATTGATTACTATGCTGATAAAATTGCTAAATGGCAAACTCCAGATAAAGTGATTTTTGTCGATGCCATACCGCTTAGCGGCACTGGAAAAATGCTAAAAAGAAAACTACGCGAAGAATATGGACATGTATTAATGTGAGTTCAGGTTAATTTCTCAACTCACTCATACTAACTAAATAAAGCTGTAACTGTACATCAGTTACAGCTTTATATTTGAGCCATTACGAATAATTAAATTAGCAGTATCACGACCTGACAGATATGCACCATGCACAGTGCCTGCATAATCGGTATGACAATGTTCACCTGCAAAATATACTTGCGCTGGATGCTCTTTTTTAAAGATCTCTACATCATCTTTAGTATGTCCGACTTTTGGAAAACTAAATGAACCTAAACTCAATGGATCACTCCCCCAGCGGGTAATCGTGATGTTCTGAATTTCATTGGATTGCATGCAAATCTTCAATATTTTCTTGATATATTCATGCACCTGTTGATCTGTTGCTTGATCAACCCATTCTGAATTTGTACCTCCCACGAGAAGGAGATAAGTCGGTTTATTATATAAACGACTAAAATCTAAAATACTATACAGCTCACGCTCATCCCAAAAAAATGCCGTATTGTATTTAAGTGCATTCCCATTAAATTCTAGAGCTTTTGAAAATTGTATAAATATTTTATTGAAAGATCCAAAACCCAGCTTTTGAATCGATCGGACTAATCCACTAGGCAAAGGCGGCTCAAACTTAATTTTATCTTGCTTTAAAATACCGAGTGGAACTGTCACCACAACTTGAGAACCTATGTAAAGCTGTCCACATGCTGTTTTTATCTGCACTTGATGAGAGTCATGATCGATTTCAATAATATCTGCATTCGTATGAATCTCTAAATCAGTAGCCAGAACTTTAACAATCTGTTCATAACCTTTTGGAAATATCACTTCATCGCCTGAGAAGTAGCCTTCAAAATCCATAAAATTATGGGCTAATTGCTCTAAATCAGTCGCAAAAGGATCATTGGCAAGCCTTGAGTAATACTGATTAATTTTTTGTGTGATGACGTCTCGATCAAAATAATGAAGTTGAAAACGTATCGTTCCTAAAACATTCTCAAGTTGCTCAAAAGCGGAGATATCCTGCTCTATTGATGTATTTTGAAAAACCTTCTGAACATCACGAAGGCATTTTTCAAATTCTAAGCTCTCTTGTTCGGTAAATGGCTGACCATTGGCAAGAAAATAATCCACTTGATCATAATTAAAAACTTGAGTATTGATCCGATTGGACTCTGCAATTTTCCATATCGGATTATTATCAATACCATGTATCCATGATGCACCAAGGTCAAAACAATGACCATCAATGTTTTGTGTATGTATTCTCCCACCTAAACGATCACGTGCTTCTAAAACAACAACATTAAATCCTGCTGATTTTAAATGCTGAGCACAACTTAATCCTGCAACACCAGCGCCGATAATATAAATAGGATGATTAAAGTCGTTCATTCATTTTTTTATTAGAAAAAATTCGCTTAAAGATATCGCGTTCAAAACTGTGAAAATAGTCGTGTGATGTAATAAATTTAAAATGATTGGTAACTTAAGAAGAGTTAAAAATTGTTTTAATCGAATAAATCACAAAAAAAACGGCCATGAAGACCGTTTTTTTAGAATGCTTTGATTTTCTCATTAATCTGCTGAGATATCTTCAAATAAAACTGAAGATAAATAGCGCTCTCCAGCATCAGGTAAAATCACCACTATGGTTTTACCTGCATTTTCAGGACGTTGAGCAAGTTCATGAGCGGCCGCTAATGCTGCACCACTTGAAATCCCCACAAAAATCCCTTCTTTGATTGCAGATTGACGAGCAAAATCAATTGCAGTGTGATTTTCAATCGCGATAACTTCATCCACCAAATCTAAATCTAGGTTCTTAGGAATAAAGTTTGCACCAATGCCTTGGATTTTATGTGGTCCCGGAGTCAGTGTTTCGCCACGCTTCGCTTGTCCAATAATTGGTGAGTCTGCTGGTTCAACTGCAACTGAGTAAAGGGCTTGATTTTTAACTTTCTCAAAATAACGCGAAATACCAGAGATCGTACCTCCCGTACCTACACCAGCCACTAAAATATCAACCTTACCACCCGTTGCTTCAAAAATTTCAGGTCCAGTTGTAGTTTCATGAATGGCAGGATTTGCTGGGTTTTCAAATTGCTGAGGTAAATAATAAAGCTTAGGGTTCTCAGCAACTAAACGTTCTGCTTCTTGAACAGCACCATTCATCCCTTTAGCAGGATCGGTTAATACTAAATGAGCACCCAATGCTTTGAGTACTTTACGGCGCTCGATACTCATACTTGCAGGCATAGTCAGTGTGATGTCATAACCTTTAGCAGCAGCAACAAAAGCTAGCGCAATTCCAGTATTACCACTCGTCGGTTCAACAATATGCATGCCTGCTTTAAGCACACCACGTTGTTCTGCATCTGCAATCAAAGCTGCACCAACACGGCATTTTACTGAAAATGCTGGGTTACGTGCTTCCACTTTAGCAAGAACTGTAGCCCCACCCTGTATTACACGATTAATGCGAATAAGCGGTGTATTACCAATCGCTTCAGCGTTATTACTGTATACCGCGATTCCACGATTAGAAGTTTGTGGAAATTGAGTCTCTGTGGTCATGAACAATCCTTATATTCATAAAACAATACTTTTATCATAATCCTTTTTCATTTTAGATATATAACCATTTGTACGATTTTCATATAAGATAAAATGAATAAGTTATTCTAAATATGAAATTATCACTTTACTGCTTTTAATCCATAAAAATTAGACATTTGACAAAAAGTTCTTAAATTTTGATAACCAGCCTGAAGGTATAGATTCTTCATCTCCTTCACCGTCATTAAATTAAAGTCATCATGTATTCTTTCCAACATGACCTGACTTTGTTTTTCACTTAATCCTATTTTTGTCACCAAATTTTTTAATACTAACTGATCATTTGGTTCTTCGAATTGCATCAGATCGAAACTCAGAACCACACCATCTTGTTTCAAAGCATGGTAAATATCACCTAAAAAACTCTTTTTGTATGCATGTGAAACAAAATGAAAAACCAAAATACTCAATACTGCATCAAAATTTTCAGAATATTTCTGGAGCACCGTCGTGTCACCTTGCAGAATTATGACTCGGTGCATTTGCTGCTTAAACTGAACGATCTGTTTTGTTTTTTCAAGCATCGCTGCCGATGGATCAAACACAACAAACTCCGCCTTTGGAAAATGATCTAATAAATAATTCAGTTCAAATCCAGTTCCACACCCGACAATGGCAATTTTAGCCTCTTCTTTGAGATGAGTTTCAAGCAGCGCTAATATATGTAGATGCATCAGTTCATATCCTGGTATGAGCTGCCTGATATGTTCATCATAGTTTTCTACGATTTTTGGGTGATCAAAATTCTTTGCCATATCACTCTTCGACTATTTTTAAAATTAAGCCGAACTTAGTGAACTAAGTTCGGCTTTGTTATTTTCTGCTTAAAGTTAAAAATATCACTCAATGACGATTAAGCACTCTCATCAAAAATATTGAGTTGCTCACGCATATATTCTTGGAGTTTAAACTTCTGAGCCTTACCAGAAGCAGTCATTGGGAACTCTTTAAGAAAATGTACATATCGTGGCACTTTATTATGTGAGATATTGGCTTTGCAGTAATCTTTGATCACTTGTTCAGAACAGTCATGTCCTTCATGCAAAATAATACAAGCACATAACTCTTCGCCATATTTCGGGTCAGGAAGCCCAATGACTTGAACATCGCTAACAGCAGGATGTTTATATAAGAAGTCTTCAATCTCTTTAGGGAATAAATTCTCACCTCCCCGAATCACAACATCTTTAATGCGACCTTTGATTTTGATAAAGCCTTCATCATCCATTTCAGCGATATCACCGGTATGCATCCATTTTGCGACATCTACGACTTCTCGGGTTTTTTCTTCTTCATCCCAATAGCCCAGCATGACTGAGTATCCTCGTACACACAACTCTCCGAGTTTGCCACGAGGCACTACTTTACCGTGTTCATCGACTATTTTAATTTCGATATGTGGATGAACTCGACCAACAGTGCTCACTCGTTGTTCTAGCGAATCTGTGATCGAACTTTGTGCGCTTACTGGCGCTGTTTCAGTCATGCCATAACAAATCGTGATATCTCGCATATGCATACGCTCAATGACGCGCTTCATGATTTCTTTTGGACATGGACTGCCAGCCATGATGCCTGTACGTAATGTGGTCAAATCAAATTCGTCAAATTGCTCATGATCAAGCATGGCAATAAACATGGTAGGCACACCATATGCCGCAGTACATTTCTCTTGTTCAATCGCTTTAAGACTATCAAGAGGATTAAATACAGCTGATGGATAGATCATGGTTGATCCATGTGTAATACAGGCGAGATTACCCATCACCATACCAAAGCAATGAAATAACGGTACAGAAATACAAACTCGATCTTGAGAAGTCAGTTTGATTGCCTCTCCCACAAAATACCCGTTATTCAGAATATTATTGTGTGTCAGCATGGTCCCTTTGGGGCTACCTGTCGTTCCGGAGGTAAACTGGATATTGATGGTTTCATCGAATTGAAGACCAGATGCTATCTCATTAAGTTGATCTAACTGCTCTGAAGTCGGTTCAGCCAATAAATCACTAAAGCGATAAAACCCAGTATGTTGTTGATCATCTATTTTGATCAAATACTTTAAATGCGGTAATTTTTCAGCATTTAAAACGCCATTGGTCGTATGCAAAATTTCTGGTGCAATTTGCGTCAAAATTTCTTGATAATTGGTCGTCTTAAAGGTCGATGCAATGATCAATCCTTTGCAAGATACTCGATTGAGTACGTATTCTAGCTCGTAGCTTTTATACGCAGGATTTAAGTTGACCAAAATAATTCCAGCCTTGAAGGCTGCAAATTGTGCGATCGTCCATTCCACACAATTAGGGGACCAAATCGCTAGACGATCTCCCTTTTCTAAACCGATTTTTAATAAACTACATGCAAAAGCATTTACTTTCTCTTGTAACTGCTGATAGGTCAAACGTACATTTTGATGCACACTGACCACAGCATCCTGATCGGCATATTGTAGGCATGCTTGATCAAATTTATGGCCTATGGTCATACCCAATAAGGGTTGCTCACTGGTGCCATAGGCATAACTGAGTCGTAATTGCGTCATTGAATCATACTCCTTGATTCTATTTTCTTATATCAATCCAATATTTCGTTATTAATTACGCGATTACTCGTTTAAACATGACATCCTTTTGTGTGAATTAAATTAATTTTCCTCCTTTGCCTTAACTGCATTGACACAAAAGTCTGCAATTTGCTTAACGAAATAACCTTTATAACCGTCATCAAACATCACATTACGGGATGGATTTAAAGGTTCAATCACAACGAATGTCATCGCACCAACCACGCATAATGCAGCTGTATTTAAATCTTCAAATTCGAACTCACCATTGACCTTTCCTTCGGCAAGAATCTCCTTAATGGATTGTTTTATCAATTGCTTACTTCTAAAACGTTCATGCTCAATCGTTGGGTCTACGGGCTCAAACATGAGTGAATATGCAAGTTGAGGGCTATTCAGAGCACGTTTTACGAAAGCAGTGACGGCCTTTGTCAACTTCTCAGTCGAAGTCCAATCATTTTTTGCAATCTGATTCAGAATATCGACCTCACCTTTGATGGCCTGTGAAAGCACTTCAATCAAAATCTGATTTTTGTTCTCAAAATAGCGATAGACCAAACCACTCGAGACACCAGATTTATCTGCAATCGCTTGCACTTGTGCATCTTTAAAACCACCACCCGCAATAAGTTCGCGCGCGGATTGCAGTATCGATTGACGATTTTGCTCCATACGCTCTTGCATCAAAGTGGATCTTTTATAACTCATAATTGTTCACCCAATCAACTAAAATGAATTATAAATCATTTTCTGAATCTATATTCACTTTTTTAAAAAATAACTGTATTGTATTTCTCAAGCAAGGACAAAATGCTTCACTGGAAATAAAAATTAAATTTTAGGATGAATGAAAATGAATTTACAGAGTATCGACTTTGGACTAGACGAAACACTAATCGCTTTACGTGATTCTGTAGCTGCATTCTGTGCAAAGGAAATCGCACCTATTGCTCAACAAGTTGATCAAGACAACTTATTTCCAGCTCACTTATGGAAAAAATTTGGTGATATGGGGTTACTTGGACTTACCGTGAGTGAAGAATACGGTGGTGTCAATCTGGGTTATTTGGCTCATATCATTGTCATGCAGGAAATTTCACGAGCATCTGCTTCCATTGGACTTTCATACGGGGCACATTCAAATCTTTGTGTGAATCAAATTAACCGTAATGGTAGCGAAGAACAAAAACAAAAATATCTTCCTAAATTAATTTCTGGCGAATATGTCGGTGCTTTGGCAATGTCTGAACCGAATGCGGGTTCAGATGTCGTTAGTATGAAATTACGTGCTGAAGATCATGGTGATCACTTTGTACTTAATGGCTCAAAAATGTGGATTACCAATGGTGGAGATGCTGACGTGCTGGTGGTTTACGCCAAAACTGACATCAATGCTGGTGCCAAAGGCATGACTGCTTTCATTATTGAAAAAGGCATGGAAGGCTTTAGTCATGGGAGTCACTTAGACAAACTCGGAATGCGTGGTTCAAATACTTATCCCCTGTTCTTTGACAATGTCAAAGTGCCTAAAGAAAACGTGATGGGTGGTGTGGGTAACGGTACAAAAGTGCTCATGAGTGGATTGGATTACGAACGTGCAGTTCTCAGTGGTGGACCACTAGGCATTATGGATGCATGTTTAGATGTGGTCATCCCATACATTCATGAACGTAAGCAATTCGGTCAATGTTTAGGTGAATTCCAACTCATGCAAGGCAAAATTGCGGATATGTATTCTACATGGTTGGCAAGCAAGGCTTTGGTTTATGCCGTGGGTGCAGCATGTGATAAAGCTGATCATGATCGTGGTTTACGTAAAGATGCAGCAAGTGCCATTCTCTACTCTGCTGAAAAAGCAACCTGGATGGCTGGTGAAGCAATTCAAACCCTTGGGGGCAATGGTTATATCAATGATTACAGCACAGGTCGATTATGGCGTGATGCCAAACTTTATGAAATTGGTGCAGGAACTTCTGAAATTCGACGCATGTTAATTGGTCGTGAGTTATTCAACGAAACCAAATAATTCAAGTTAATACAAGGAAGTCATTGATGAACGAAATTAAAAGCAAAATCAATCCACGTAGTGAAGAGTTTAAAATCAATCAAGCTGCGATGTTTGAATTGGTCGCAGACTTAAAAAAACAAGCTCACACCATTGCCTTAGGCGGTGGAGAAAAAGCACGTCAGAAACATTTAGCACGTGGCAAATTATTACCGCGTGAGCGGATCGATCAACTCATTGATGCAGGAACTGCCTTTCTTGAAATTGGTCAACTCGCTGCTTATCAAGTTTATGCTGACGATGTTCCAGCTGCAGGTGTGGTTGCAGGTATTGGTCAAGTGCATGGTGTGACTTGCATGATCGTTGCCAATGATGCAACGGTTAAAGGGGGGACATATTATCCTTTAACTGTAAAAAAACATTTACGTGCGCAAGAAATTGCTGAACAAAATCATCTTCCTTGTATTTATATGGTCGACTCAGGCGGTGCATTTCTGCCAATGCAGGATGAAGTATTCCCTGATCGCGATCATTTTGGACGAATTTTTTACAACCAAGCACGCATGTCGAGTAAAGGTATTGCACAAATAGCCGTGGTTATGGGGAGTTGTACTGCGGGTGGCGCATATGTCCCTGCCATGTCCGATGAAACAATTATTGTCCGCAATCAAGGTACGATTTTCCTCGGTGGTCCACCTTTGGTAAAAGCTGCAACAGGTGAAGTGGTGACTGCTGAAGACCTTGGTGGTGGCGATGTTCATACCCGTTTATCTGGTGTCGCAGATCATCTTGCAGAAAGTGATGAACATGCGATTCAAATTGCACGCAATATTGTTCAAAACCTAAATATCGAACCGAAAGCATTTAAGACAGAAATTGAAGAACCACTTTATAGTGCTGAGGAACTCTATGGTGTCATTCCGAGTGACTCACGCAAGCCCTTTGACATCCGTGAAGTGATTGCACGTATCGTGGATGGTTCAAGACTTGATGAGTTTAAAGCTCGTTTTGGTACAACCTTAATTACAGGTTTTGCATCTATCTACGGCATGAAGGTCGGAATCATTGCCAATAACGGAATTTTATTTTCAGAGTCTGCACAGAAAGGCGCGCATTTCATCGAATTATGTACGCAACGCAATATTCCACTGCTCTTTATCCAAAACATCACAGGCTTCATGGTCGGTCGCCAATATGAAAATGAAGGTATTGCCAAAAATGGAGCCAAATTGGTCATGGCAGTAGCGACCGCAAATGTTCCTAAAATCACCTTGGTGGTCGGTGGTTCTTTTGGTGCAGGCAACTATGGAATGTGCGGTCGAGCATATTCTCCTCGCTTCTTATGGACTTGGCCGAATTCACGTATTTCCGTGATGGGCGGTGAACAAGCTGCTAGTGTTCTCTCCACGATTAAGCGTGATCAAATTGAGCAACGTGGTGAAACTTGGTCAGCTGAAGAAGAAGATCAATTCAAACAACCTTATCGTGATCAATTTGAAAAGCAAGGACACCCTTATTATGCATCTGCACGGTTGTGGGATGACGGTGTGATTGATCCAGCAGAATCACGTCATGTCTTAGGTCTGAGTTTGGCTGCTGCATTGAATGCACCAATTGAACCAACTCAGTTCGGCGTGTTCCGCATGTAAGGAGAAAATGAGATGAGTTATGAATTTTTACAGCTTGAAATTGAACGCCAAGTTGCGACCGTATGGATTAATCGTGCTGAATTACACAATGCATTCAATACACAAGTGATAGAAGAGCTGAATCACTGTTTCACAACATTAAATGCTGATGATAACGTTCGTGTTGTCGTTTTGGCAGGTCGTGGTAAAAGCTTTTCAGCAGGCGCGGACCTTAATTGGATGAAGCAAGCAGGTCAAGCATCAAAAGTGGAAAATGAAGAAGATGCTTTGAAACTTGCCAAAATGTTACAAAGTTTAGCCACGCTGAAACAACCGACTATCGCACGTGTCCATGGTATTGCATTTGGCGGCGGTATGGGGCTTGCTTCAGCATGCGATATTTGTGTGGCTACCACTGATGCTAAGTTTGCCACTTCAGAAGTGAGATTAGGTTTAGCACCTTCAACGATTAGTCCATACGTGATCCGTGCCATCGGTGCTCGTCAAGCATCTCGATACTTTCTCACGGCTGAACGTATTTCTGCAGAGCAAGCAAAGCATATTGGTCTCGTCCATGAAGTTTGTCAGCCAGAACAGTTGGATGCTACCGTATCAGAAATCATTGATGCAATTTTGCTTGGTGGTCCTGAAGCTCAAGCTGCATCAAAGTCTTTGATTCGTTTAGTTGATCATCAAGAAGTCACAGAAGATTTACTGATTCAAACCGCTCAACACATTGCGCACGTACGTCAAGGTGATGAAGCCAAAAATGGCTTAACTGCTTTTTTAAATAAACAAAGCCCAGCATGGATTCAAGCAACGGCAGAACAATAAAAAGGGATTCTATATGTTTAAAAAAATTCTCATTGCAAACCGTGGCGAAATTGCATGTCGTGTGATTCGTAGTGCACAAAAATTAGGTATCGCAACGGTTGCAGTTTACTCAGATGCAGATACCCAAGCGCAGCATGTCAAATTAGCGGATGAAGCTATTTATATTGGTGAATCCCCTGCTGCACAAAGTTATTTACAAGCAGATCGTATTATTCAAGCTGCACTTAAAACAGGGGCTGAAGCCATCCATCCAGGTTACGGTTTCCTATCTGAAAATGATCAATTTGCGGAAGCTTGTGAAAAAAACAACATCACCTTTATAGGACCTCCAGTGGCTGCCATCTTAGCCATGGGTTTAAAGGCAACATCTAAAGCATTGATGGAAAAAGCAGGTGTACCTCTCACCCCCGGGTATCATGGTAGCAATCAAGATGCAGATTTCTTAAAACAACAAGCTGATCAGATTGGCTATCCTGTACTGATTAAAGCCAGTGCAGGTGGTGGTGGTAAAGGCATGCGCTTAGTTGAGCGTGCTGAAGACTTTCTTCCTGCACTGAACTCATGCAAAAGTGAAGCGAAATCAAGCTTTGGCAATGATGACGTTCTAATTGAACGTTATGTTGTCAATCCTCGTCATATTGAAGTGCAAGTTTTTGGTGACAAACATGGCAATTATGTTCACCTCTTTGAACGTGATTGCTCTGTGCAGCGCCGTCACCAAAAAGTCCTAGAGGAAGCCCCAGCCCCTAAAATGGCCGAAGTTAAACTCGAAGCGATGCGTGAAGCTGCGATTAATGCTGCCCGAGCAGTAGACTATGTCGGTGCTGGAACGGTTGAGTTCATTGTTGAGCAAGATGGTACAGCTTACTTCATGGAAATGAACACTCGCCTTCAAGTTGAACACCCTGTGACGGAAATGATCACAGGACAAGATTTGGTTGAATGGCAATTACGTGTTGCTTATGGTGAACCTTTGCCAAAACAACAGTCTGAATTAAAAATTCATGGCCATGCACTTGAAGCTCGTGTTTATGCAGAAGAGCCAGAGAAAGGATTTCTCCCAGCAATTGGAAAAATTAATTATCTTCATTATCCGACTCAAAATGAATGTGTCCGTGTTGATAGTGGCATTGTGCAAGGTGATGAGATCACAACGTTCTATGATCCAATGATTGCTAAACTCATCGTATGGGGAGAAAATCGTGAAGCAGCACTCGTCCAAATGCATCATGCTTTGAGCCACTTTCATGTCGAAGGCTTAGGCAACAATATTGCATTTTTAGATCGCTTAGTGGCATGTGACTCTTTCAAAAATGCCAACCTAGATACTAATTTAATTCAGCGCGAAGATGAGTTCCTATTTAAAACCACTACTCCTTCTTCGTCTGAAACAATTGTCACAGCAGCATTTATTGAACTGCATTCTCAGTTAAATGAATCCAAGCGTACAAGCCATCCAGTTTGGAAAGCAAAACCCCTGTGGAGAAGTAATGTTGATGCGCGTACACCGATAAAACTTGAACATCTCGGACAAACGTATCAAGTTGAATTTATCTCAACTTCACAAGGGTTCGAAGCACAGCTTGATGGCGAAAGCTACGCTATCTCAGGTCAGTTGCTCAATGAAAATCTCATGGCGATCTATACCTCTTTCGGTCAAGAGAAAATCAGTTTTAAAAAAACCAATTATGCGGTCACCCTATTTAAAAATGGGCAGACTTTTAAATTTGAACTCATCAAACCTAATTTTAATACAAATGATCAATCTTCATCTGACTCAAATCTAAAAGCACCAATGCCGGGTGCAGTGACACAAGTATTTGTTTCAGCAAATCAACGTGTAAAAAAAGATGAAGTGTTATTAACGTTAGAAGCAATGAAAATGGAATACGCTATACGTGCACCATTTGATGGTGTCGTAGTCGCAGCTTATTTCCAACAAGGTGATCAAGTGAAAGCTGGTGATGAGCTGGTTGAGTTTCAAGCTGCTGAGGAGAATGCGGCATGATGAAAACAACCAATCAAACCACACCAAATCACGATAATTTTGTGAAAATCGTTGAAGTTGGACCTCGTGACGGTCTTCAGAATGAAAAAACACCCTTAACATTCGAAGACAGACGCAATCTTATTCTTGATTTGATGAAAACTGGTTTGAAGAATATCGAAGTCGGTTCTTGTGTATCTGCAAAGTGGGTACCTCAAATGGCAGAAAGTGATCAACTCTATGCTAGCCTACCACATGATGAAGATATCCAGTTCAGCTTACTGACACCAAACCTTAAGGGATTCGAGTCAGCTTTAGCTGTAGGCTGTAAAGAAGTTGCGGTTTTCACCGCTGCTTCTGAAAGCTTCACTCAAAAGAATATAAATTGTTCAATTGAGGAAAGTTTTGAGAAGTTTGCTGATGTATTACAGTTTGCTCAACAACATGATATTAAAGTACGCGGATACGTTTCATGTATCGTCGACTGCCCTTATGAAGGTCCAATTGATCCATCTAAGGTTGCTGAAGTCAGTGCAAAGTTAATTGATCTAGGTTGCTACGAAGTATCCTTGGGTGAAACCATCGGCACAGCTACACCTGATCGTGTTTCCAAAGTTTGGAATGCATGTTTGGAACGAATTGAACCACAACTTTTAGCAGGCCATTTTCACAATACCTACGGCATGGCAATTGCCAATATCTATCAATCACTGACACAAGGCATCCGCATATTTGACTCATCGATTGCAGGACTTGGCGGTTGTCCTTATGCCAAAGGTGCTTCGGGTAATGTATCGACTGAAGACTTATTTTATCTCTTGTCCAATATGGGCTATGAGACTGGCATTGACCTAGATGCCCTGATGCTTGCGAGTCGTAACATTAGTCAAGTTTTGCAACGAAATAATCCATCTAACTATGCCAATGCGTATTGGCAAAAAAAATGTGCTTAGTACGTATCAGCATTATGAAATGATGAAGATCAAAAGCTGATTCAGGATGAACAAAATAAAAATACAATGAGGTGTTCAATGACGAACAAAGTATATGAAAGTGCTGAAAGTGCACTGAACGATATCATTCAAGATGGTCAAACCTTAGCTGTTGGCGGTTTTGGCTTATGTGGTATTCCTGAGGCTTTGATTGCTGCCCTGAAACAAACAGGAGCTAAAGAGCTGACTTGTATTTCAAACAATGCAGGTGTAGATGGTTTTGGTTTGGGATTACTACTCGAAACAAAACAAATTAAAAAAATGATCTCGTCCTATGTCGGAGAAAATAAAGAATTTGAGCGACAATACTTAAATGGTGAACTTGAAGTCGAACTAACCCCTCAAGGCACTTTGGCTGAAAAACTCCGTGCTGGTGGAGCTGGGATTCCTGCATTTTTTACCCAAACAGGCGTAGGTACGTTGATTGCAGAAGGTAAAGAAGTACGTGAGTTCAATGGTAAAGAATATATTTTAGAACCCTCTTTAACTGCAGATGTCGCTTTGGTCAAAGCGTATAAAGCAGATAAGGCAGGTAACCTAATCTTTAGGAAAACAGCTCAAAATTTTAATCCCGTTTGTGCGATGGCTGGGAAAATCACAGTCGCTGAAGTTGAGGAAATTGTAGAGATCGGTGAGCTCGATCCCGATTCGATACATTTGCCCGGCATTTATGTAAATCGTATCGTTCTTAACACTACACCAGAAAAAAGAATCGAACAAATGACCTTAAAGGCGGAGGCATAAGTTATGGCATGGACGCGTAATGAAATGGCACAACGAGCTGCCTTGGAACTCGAAGATGGATTTTATGTCAATTTAGGGATTGGATTGCCTACATTGGTTGCGAACTATATTCCTGAAAATATCAATGTTTGGCTCCAATCTGAAAATGGTTTGCTGGGAATTGGCGAATTTCCAACAAAAGAAACCGTAGATGCTGACCTGATTAATGCGGGTAAGCAAACTGTTACGGCGCGAGCAGGCGCTGCATTTTTTTCCAGTGCTGATTCATTTGCCATGATCCGTGGTGGGCACGTGAATATAGCTATACTTGGCGCTATGGAAGTCTCTGAGCAAGGTGATCTTGCGAATTGGATGATTCCAGGGAAAAAAGTCAAAGGTATGGGTGGAGCAATGGATTTGGTGGCTGGCGTACAAAAAGTCGTCGTGCTGATGGAACATTGTGCCAAAGATGGCACCCCAAAAATTGTTCCGCAATGTTCACTGCCCCTTACAGGTAAAGCAGTCGTTCAGCGCGTGATTACAGATCTAGGGGTTTTGGATATCACGCCTCAAGGGGTAAAACTGATAGAACTGGCTCATGACGTCAACTTTGATGAGATACAGAAAGTGACTGGAGTTCCCCTAATTCAATCGCAATAAGATCGCTAAAAAAACCACGCCTAAGCGTGGTTTTTTTATTTAGAAAGCATTCATTAAAGAGACGCCAATACCCGCATAGGTAGCACGATGATTATAATCAATCAAACTCTCACCATACCCATCGAATAATTGAAAATGACCTCTAAGTTTGCCACTGATTGGAAATGCCCAATCAAATTGAAAAGCTCCTCGAGAATCATCCCCACCCTTAAGTGAATGTCTTAACATCAAACTAAAATCATGATCATTCCAACGGTAAAAAGTCGTTAAATCACCACGACCAATATAGTTTTTAATGTCAGGATTGTTATCATCATTGAAATCTTCTTCGATTCGATACCAAGGTCGAATCATCATAGCGAAATTATCACGCTCAAATCCTAAGTTCAGCATCACACGGTTCCAACTACGTGATAAAGGATCCGAACGTCCATTTGATTGATGATTCAGCGTTAAACCGAGTAAGCGACCATTTAAACCTAAAAATTCATAGTTGGTTCGAAACACAATACTTGCTTCAGGTTCATAATTCGTTTCACGAAATGGTCGTGATTCTTCAGAGTTGTAAACCTGCCAACGAGAGGACTGGGTATAACCCAACCAAATATCGCCATTATTCCCGATTAAGTTTTCAACAGCTTTAGTTTTGAGTGAAATTTGAAACTTGGACTCTAAAGACTTTAAATTTTGATCATCTTCTACGGTGTTTTGAGGATTTGGGCTCGATGGAAATTCGTTCTTATCAGACGTCCAAAATGCAGGAAGTAAATATACAGGTTGATGTGCGCGTATATTCCATGTACCTAATTTACTGTCTTCAGCCAATTCCCATCGTTTATCAAGCAACGATGAATTCGGTGTAATTACAGGACCTTCCACCGAAAACAAGTTTTCAACTTTTTGTTCGATTTTAGACTTTAAATCCTGTGGTTCAACCTGCGGTGCTGGTATTTCACGCGCAGCCTGACGCTCAGAAACATAAGCAGGTTGCTCAAGTTCAGGGGCTTTATACAATGCATCATAACAGGCTAAACGCTCTGCATTTGAATCAAGTGCAACGCACGCTTGTGGTGACGCTGGATTCGCTGGTACCACATCTGTTGCCCAAACTGTCTGTATAGGCAAACACATAAACGACGACACACCCAACCATATTGGTGAACGTTTTATTCTATTTCGCATTGGCTAAGCCCCATTTTTAATTTTAATTCACTTGTTTTATTGAAAACCCAAGTTCTGCAAGTTGCTCTTTTTTAGCCATTGGTGCTACAACAGCCTTCGTTGGTTTTTGATTCACTAAATACGTTTCAGCTACACGCTTTAGATCATCTAACGTTACATTGAGCAAACGCTCTCGTAAAGTTTTTCTGAATTGAGGCGTGCGTCCATGCAATAATGCATAACATGCAGTAATTGCTTCACCTGCTGGAGAACCTGGCTTATCCATGCTCGATACAAGACCCAGAATCGCCTCTTCAAGTTGGTGTGGTTTTTGTTCAGTATTCAATAACCAATCAATACTTGCTTCAAAATCTTGGAAAGTTTCTGCTAAACGTGGATCACGATAACTATAGAATCTAAATGCACAAGCATTGCCATCATAGCTTGCACCACCACCATAAGCGCCTCCTTTTTCACGGATTGCACTGTGTAGGAAACCATTTCGTAGATAAGCCGCAAGCACCATTAACGGTGCTGCATCCGGATGAGAAACTTCAACTGCTGGATAAGCAGAAGCACAGAATTGGACATTGGATTGAATCAGCCATGCTTCGTCATTTTGCGTTTGTTCAAAATTAACTTCAGCAAGATGCACTGGCTCACGCTTCACTTCAAGTTTATCCCAAACATTTTGAATTTCTTCAATTAAACGTTCAGACTGTTGCTCTTCACAGACCAGTAGGAACTGTTTAGGCGCGAGTAACAACAAACGGTGAATATTTTGCAACTCTTGAATGAGGTTCGCATATGCTTGTTCATCTGTTTCAATGCTTTGCACAAGCTCGCTCAGCCAATTAAGCGCACCTAAGCCGGTATTATTATAATCACGTAATGCCAATGCACTCATATTACGAGAAGCAATCTGCATGGCATAGCTATGTCCAGAACCAGACAAACGGGATGCCCAACGCGTCTTACGCTGTTGTAAAAGTTCAATAATACGGTCCTTTTCATCAAAACGCAGTTTCTCAAATGCCAGTTTTAACAATTGAATCGTATCTAGTTTGTGGGCAAGCGATTTGGTTGTCAGCGTTAAAAATGCGCTAATTTTACCTTTATCATCAACTTTACTACGTAGAGATGCCCCCATACCAAGACCACCACTTACCGCTGTTTGTAATTGCTGTAATTCTAAATAATTATATTGACCTGCACCAACCTCCCCCATGAGCACGGAGAGTAAGTTAAAGTAAGGTGATTTCACGACTTGATCAGGAATTTGAATAATCACTTGTTGATAATAAATTCCGTTAGTACCAGCATGGTATAAGTTCAAGGGTGTATCTAAGTTATTAGAAATGATTTCTCTCAATTGACCTTGAACGACTGGAAGTTCGGCAGGAATATCGTCTAAACCAACTTTCGGCAATAAATCTAAGTTATCAGGAGTTGCCTGTCTTTCATTTAATGCCTCAGTCTGGCGTACAATTTCCGCTTTTTCATCATCTGTTAAGCGTGCGCCTATATCAGCTAAACGCTGTTTTTCTGCTTCAGCCTCTAATTTCGACTTATTCGCATCTGGTACAAGCGTCATCTGTACACGATGCGGATTATCAATCAAATGGGTCTTAATCAGATTAGGCAACCACATCGGGTCTTTCAACTGCTCTTTCACTTGCTCAATGGTCGAATCTACGTCCCAAACATGTATTGGATCATTATGATGAATTGCACTGCTTAAACCATTGAGGATGAGGCTTAGACCATAAGGCGTGCCATCTCCACCAATTTCTCGTTGGTGTAATTCAATTTGATGCAAAATCGCATCAACCAATGACTGATCTACAGGCTTCGAGGCAACCTCGTTCAGCACATTCAACACACCGTTTTTGAATGTTTCTGCATGTTCAGGATTTGAACCTTGAATACCACAGTAGAATGTCATTTCATAGTTAGAATCATCAAGACCTAAAATTGGTCCTGTAGATTGAGCATAACCACACGTTTCTAAATAGTGACGTAATGGTGAAGCAGAATCTTCCAATAAGATCCCTTCAGCCAAACGTAAGCCTAAACGAAGTTGAATATCACTAGATTCAGGAAGTAACCATGCCAGTACATGGTAGGTTTTATCTTTCAAATCTTCAGCATCTACCGCGTAAGTCTCTGTCACCTCAATAGGTGCTTCTAGACGCTCTTCTGGTGTCGAATATAAGGTTTGACCTTTCTTAAACTTAGATAACGCTAAAGTTTCAAACTGCTCTTGTAACTCATAGGCAGATTGATTACCAAAAGTCATGAAAATAGCGTTACTTGGATGATAATGTGACTTATAGAAACTGACTAACTCTTCGTAAGTTAAATCAGGAATATCCTTAGGATCACCACCTGAATTATAGTGGTAAGTCGTTTTAGGGAATAAATGATGAGCAAGTTGGTGATATAACTGATCTGAAGGCGAACTCATTGCACCTTTCATTTCATTAAAAACCACACCCTTGTAAACAGGCTCACCATTTTCCAACTCAATTCGGATACCTTCTTGAGCGAAATCCAAAGGGTTTAAATTGGCTGCAAATGCAGCATCCAAATAGACGGAAAGTAAGTTTTGGAAATCTTTTTTATTCTGTGTCGCAAATGGATAAGCTGTCCAATCGGCAGCTGTAAATGCGTTCATAAACGTATTTAGAGAACGACGGATCATTAAAAAGAATGGATCACGTACAGGAAATTTTTCAGAACCACATAATGCAGTATGCTCAAGAATGTGTGCTTCGCCTTTTGAATCCATCGGTTGTGTACGGAAAGCAACTAAAAAAACATTTTCATCATGTTCAGTTGCTAGATGAAAATGCACAGCGTCAGTTTCTTTATGACGGTATTCTGAAACTAATATATCGAGTGCGGCTACATGATGTTGACGTACCAACTGAAACGCGGGATGAACGGTGTTTTGAATGGTTTCAGTAACATCTACGGTCATGTGTGCTCCTTAATTTACATAAATTTTAACAAAGATCATTATACTGATAGTTCAATACAATTCATCATTTATACAACAAACTCTAACTATTTTCCGAGTAAAATAGTCAGATTAAAACTAAATCAATAGAACTATATCGGAATTAAATAATTCATTTCGATTAAATGCGGGTTAAAGCTTGAAAATCAAGCAATACGCTACTGAATTCAATCGCATTGGTGTAAAATCGTTTTCTTTTTTCGTGATGTGAATTTAGACATGGCTAAAGTTGACCTTTTTGCGATTGGCAATGCCCTCATTGACCAAGAATTCAAAGTATCTGATGAATTTCTTTTAGAGCAAAATTTGCAAAAAGGTACTATGCAGCTTACAGATGGGGAAACTCAAGCCCGTCTATTTCAAAACTTAAAAAATTCTCAAGAATATAAAGGTCAAGCCTCTGGGGGATCTGCAGCTAACTCAACAGTGGCTTTTAGTGCCTTAGGTGGTCAAGCGTTTTATGGATGCCGTGTCGGCAATGATGATCTTGGAGCGTTGTACTTAAAAGGTCTAAATGATGCAGGAATACAAACCTCTGAACGTTCGATCAGTGAAGGCGTAACTGGGACTTGCATGGTTTTGGTCAGTCCTGATTCAGAACGTACCATGCATACTTTCTTAGGTATTACAGCTGAACTCAGTAATGAACAAATTGATTTTGAAACGCTAAAAACCGCTAAATGGTTATATATAGAGGGTTACCTTTCTACGAGTGATACGGCACGAGCTGCCGTAAAGCAAGCGCGTGCAATTGCGAAAGCAAATAATGTCAAAATTGCGTTAACGCTCTCTGATCCTGCTATGGTGCAGTATGCGCGTACAGGCTTGGACGAATTATTAGATGATGGTGTAGATGTTCTATTCTGTAATGAACAAGAAGCATTGATGTATACACAAACTGATGGCTTACAAAATGCTCTTGCTGCACTTAAAAAATTAAGCTCTACCGTCATTATTACGCTTGGAGCAGACGGCGCTCTTGTAGCAACGGAATCAACTGAACTTCAAGTGAAAGGACGTAAAGTTGTTGCTTTAGACACGAACGGTGCTGGTGATGCTTTCTCTGGTGCATTTTTATATGCATTAAATGCTGGTAAAGATTTACAAACAGCGACTGAATTGGCTATTTTAATCTCAAGCCAAGTGGTTGCTCAATTTGGTCCACGTTTAGACGTAGCTGATTACGCTAAACTTCTTAAAGAATTTCAAATAGAAGTCGCATAAAATGAATAAAATTTGCATGACTGAAGACATTCCTGAAAGAGAATCTCGATCTTTTGAAACTGAAAATGGTGACAACATTTTCATTACGCAACGAGATGGTTGCTTCTATGCGTATCAAAATGTATGCCCACATTTGCAAGTTGAGCTCGAGTTTCTTGAAAATCAATTCTTAGATCGTGATCAAGAGTTCATTGAATGCTCTACTCATGGTGCTTTATTTGATGTAGAAACTGGTGTGTGCATTTCAGGCCCATGCCAAGGTGAATCTTTAGAAAAAGTCGAGATTAAAGTTCATTCTGATGGTGGAATTTACTTAGAATCTTAAGTCATGAGGTGAATGACATGCTGGCATTTTTAATGGAAATTGATTTAATGCCATTTCATATGTGCGTGTTTGCATTGCTAATGCTCAGCATGGCTGAAACCTTAGGCTATTTTGTTGGCTTAAGACCTAGTCAATTTATAAAAAAATTAACACCTTATTGGCTTATTCGCCTTCCTTTGCTTCAAGTTAAATTTTCCAAAGTTCTCATTCTTGTTTTTTTTCTGATCAATTTTAGTTTTGCTGGATATTTTCTTCAGCTCATTGTATTTGCAAGCCAGAAAACCTTTCTAGCTTGGTACTATGTTTTATTACCCGCTTTAATTATCGCAATCTTCTTTACGGTATTTATGATTCATTGTTTGGATCAAGTGATCAAACCCAAGTACAAATCCGAGCACTCAAATTTGCTTGGTCGACTAGCAACTGTTTCCAGTGGTAATGCACGACCTGGCTTCTCTGCTCAAGCACGCGTTCGCGATGAATTCGGTCAATTACATTATGTACAAGTTGAACCAGAGTTTGGGGAACTTGAATTTCAATCTCAAATCCTCCTGATCCGTGCAAAAAGATCTCATTTTATTGCTAAAAAAATTGCAAAAACAAATCAACTTTTCAATGTTGATCAGCATTAATTAGCTATTACCCCACTTCAATTATATGCATTTGATTTGAAAATAGTTCATTCAAGGTATTTTTGACGCCTATTAAATTTAAATCCAATCAACTCAACGATTATATAAAATTAATAAAATCTTTATAACCAACCAATTTAATAAGCTTTAAAACAATAATCCTATTATTTTAGTTGGAATTAAAATATTAATACCAAGTAATTTAGTCTATTTTATTTTTAAATATAACCATTTTAGTCGGATTTAATTTTACTTAAAATAAAATTATAAATAACTGTTTTTATTATATTTTTTATACTAAAAATATTTATGACTATAAAGTATTTATTTTAAATAAAAAAAAGATAATAATAATTAAAATAGATTCAAATAATGCATTTAAATATGATGATTAAACCTTCAAGTTTAAATAAAAATTTAATCAAAGAGATTACTCTGATTCTAATTATCAAAGTAATCATTCTTATCGTGATTAAAAATATCTGGTTTGATGCACCTACCATTCCCAAAAACTTTGACCATCAAGTCGCTGAACGAATTACGGGCAGCGAACTTAAAATGAAGGAGACACGTTGATGATTTCTGAAAGCGTGGTCGATCTATCGCGGTTTCAATTTGCAATGACCGCAATGTATCACTTTATATTTGTACCCCTCACTCTAGGTTTGGCATTTATCCTTGCCATCATGGAGACCACCTACGTCATTACAGGTAAAGAGATTTACCGAGACATGACCAAGTTTTGGGGTAAGTTATTCGGGATCAACTTTGCTTTAGGGGTAACCACTGGACTAACGATGGAATTCCAGTTTGGTACAAACTGGGCTTACTACTCACATTATGTAGGTGACATTTTCGGAGCGCCATTAGCAATCGAAGGATTAATGGCCTTCTTTTTAGAATCTACTTTTATTGGTTTATTCTTTTTCGGCTGGGAACGTCTTTCTAAAGTCCAACATTTATGTGTGACATGGTTAGTGGCTTTAGGCTCTAATATGTCAGCACTTTGGATCTTGGTTGCAAATGGTTGGATGCAAAACCCTGTCGGGGCCGCATTTAACTATGAAACCATGCGTATGGAACTGGTAGATTTTGCCGCACTAATATTTAACCCAGTGGCACAAGTTAAATTTGTCCATACTGTTTCTGCGGGTTATGTGACTGGTGCAATTTTTGTATTGGCAATTTCAAGTTATTACCTACTTAAAAAACGTGATTTGGCCTTTGCCCGTCGTTCATTTGCCATTGCTGCTATTTTCGGTCTTGCTTCGACATTATCCGTAATTTTACTGGGTGATGAATCAGGATATGAATTAGGTGATGTTCAGAAAACCAAACTCGCTGCAATTGAAGCAGAATGGGATACACATCCAGCACCAGCTGCATTCACATTATTTGGTATCCCCAATCCCGAGACGCAAACAACAGACTATGCTGTGAAAATTCCATATGTCATGGGTTTAATTGCGACTCGCTCTACAACTGAACAAGTCACAGGGATCAAAGATTTAATCGCACAACATGAGCAACGTATCCGTAATGGTATGGTCGCTTATGCACAGCTTGAACAACTTCGTGCTGGAGATCAATCACCAGAACTCAAAGCTGCATTTGACGAGACTCAAAAAGATTTGGGTTATGGTCTATTGTTGAAGAAATACACACCAACTGTGGTTGATGCTACTGAACAACAAATTAAATCTGCAGCTTTAGATACTATCCCTCATGTTCCAAGTTTATTTTGGGCATTTAGAGCGATGGTGGCGTCAGGTTTCTTGATGCTCTTGTTGTTCATTCTTGCAACGTACGCTGTCATGAAACGTAATGCTGAAAATAAAACTTGGTTGCTCAAGTTTGCACTGATCGCCCTTCCACTTCCATGGATTGCAGCTCAAACAGGTTGGTACGTTGCTGAAGTTGGTCGTCAACCATGGACTATTGGTGAAGTTTTACCAACACACCTATCTGCATCAAGTATTAGTTCAGCGGATGTATGGGGTTCAATTTTAGCACTCGCTGCTTTCTATACAGTGCTGCTCATCATAGAAATGTATTTAATGATCAAATTCTCAAGACTAGGACCAAGCTCTTTACATACTGGAAAGTATCATTTCGAAAAACTAGCAGCAGCCAATAAGTCAACTGAGGAGATTTAACATGATTGAATATGAACTTCTCAAAATCATTTGGTGGGTATTGGTCGGCGTCCTCCTTATTGGGTTTGCTTTGACTGATGGATTTGATATGGGCTCTATGGCACTGATGCCGTTCGTCGGTAAAGATGATGAAGAGCGTCGTGCTGCTATCAACACGATTGCACCACATTGGGATGGAAACCAAGTTTGGTTTATTACGGCGGGTGGTGCACTTTTCGCAGCTTGGCCAATGGTATATGCAACAGCTTTCTCGGGTATGTACTGGGCGCTGTTACTCGTATTATTTGCTTTATTCCTTAGACCTGTTGGTTTTGACTATCGCTCTAAGCTCGAAAATACTAAATGGCGTAATGCTTGGGATTGGGGCTTATGTATTGGCGGCGCAGTACCAGCACTCGTTTTTGGTGTTGCATTTGGCAATATGTTCCTTGGCATCCCCTTTACACTTGATGAAACTGTTCGTTCAACTTACACAGGAAGCTTCTTTGCACTTTTAAATCCATTTGCCTTGGTCTGTGGATTGGTCAGTTTGACGATGCTTGCTGCGCATGGTGGTGCATGGTTAATGCTACGCACTGAAGGTGCATTAAGAACACGCTCTGCTCAAGCTACACGATATATGAGTATTCTTTTTCTCATCTGTTTTCTCGGTGCTGGTGCATGGTTGTATTTCGGCAATATCGAAGGCTACACGCTTGTAACACCTTATGATACGAATGGTGTAGCTAATCCACTTGCTAAAGAAGTACTCACTAATGCCAATCATGGCTGGATGAACAATTATTCTATTTATCCAATCACAATATTGGCACCGGTGATGGCAATTATCGGAGGAATAATTGTGGTTTTAGCATCGTCTAAAAATAAAGCGGGACTTAGCTTTGTGGGTACATCGTTCGCTGTGATTGGCACAATTCTCACTGCTGGTTTTGCCCTATTCCCATTCCTGATGCCATCTAGTATTCATCCAAACATTAGCTTGACGATGTGGGATGCAGTATCTAGCCAAATGACGCTTTCAGTAATGACTGTTGCTGCATGTATTTTTGTTCCACTGATCTTGGCATACACCACTTGGTGTTACTACAAAATGTGGGGTGTGATTACCAAGAAACATATTCAAGACCACACGCATAGTCTGTATTAAAACCGAATCACTGTTAGGAGAAAATTATGTGGTACTTCGCATGGATACTAGGTGTGTTAATGGCATGTTTCGCGAGTGTACTTGCCGCCATTTACATGGAACAACATCAAGACTTAGATGGTGAATGAAATGAGTGAGCTTGCGATGTCAAATTCTGAAAAACGTAAATACTCATTTGCAATGATCATTTCATTTCTGATGGCATTGCCTCTCGCTACCATATTACTCATCCACCCAAGTCTAATGTTGGATGCAAGTGGTCATTACAGTCACCGTGCAATGATGCTGATTATGATTGGAATATCTGGTGGATTTATCCATGGCGTAGGGTTTATACCACGTTATTGGATATGGAAGTATTTATTTAGTCCATTTGTAGCATGGCCATTGATGATTTATGGTTACTATACTTGGCTGTTCACTTAATTTATAAAAAAGCCCTCTATGAGGGCTTTTTTATATCTGTTTTGAAATATTAAATGTTTTATTGCGTTGCAAGCCAAGTCATAAATTTTTGACGTTCCTGCTTTGAAGAATTTTTCCATACTTCAATCAACGTCTGACCAACATGAGTATTTGAATTTGTATTTTTAATGTCAGCTTGTTCCACTGTTTGAGTATTTATTGATGATGAACTTGACTTGGTCATTGGGCTAGCTTGTGGCTCATTATGCAATATCTGATTGATCGTACCGCCTAGCAAACTTTGCGAGGTCATTTGAACAATCAGATTATTTGAAATGAGTTGATTATTTTGATTATAAATTGCCAATTGAGGATTTTTGGCGAATGTTTTTGCTTGGTCCAAATCTCGTGGTGGATGAATTAAATCCAATTTGTATGACTTATTATCCTCTAGGGCTGGCAATTTCAAAGTAAGAATATCCGACTTTACGATCTCATGATTATTTAAAGGTAGTTCAAAGTATTGATTATATCGAACATTCACCAAAGGTTGATTCACATCAATTTGGTATTGTTTTTTTGATTTAAATAGTCCTGATTTAACCTCTTGATTATTCAATGAAATTACGACCAGTTCCTCTGGAACCACCAAGGTCGCCGCTGCAAAAATTTGACTGCTCAAACCCGTAAATATCAATGCAGACGCAATTTTTAATTTCATAAATAACTCAATATTAGATTGTTAGATATGACTACTATGCTACCAAGCGATGACAATTTAATGACAGAACTCGTCATAAAAAAAGGCACCGAAGTGCCTTTATATGATTTGGATTAATTAAAAGTTTTAAAACGAATCTCGTCATCAATAAACGTTTTATCTCCAGCAGGCGCTTCGATTGAACCGAGCACAAGCTGAGCACGAAGTTTCCAAGAAGCTGGAATTTCAAATGTTGAAGCCACTTCTTCATCCACAATTGGATTGTAATGTTGTAATGATGCTCCAATATTTTTTTCTGACAATGCAGTCCAAACCGCAAATTGAGCAATAGCTGTTGAATGTTCAGACCAGATTGGGAAATTCTCAGCATAAAGTGGGAATTGCTCTTGTAAACCTTTCACCGTATCTTGATCTTCATAAAACAATACAGTTGCATGACCCGCTTTAAAGCTATTGATCTTATTTTGAGTTCCCTCAAATGCTTCTGCAGGAACAATTTTACGTAACGTTTCTAAAACGATATTCCAAAATTTGTCATGTGACTCACCAAAAAGTGTTACAACACGTGATGTCTGTGAGTTAAATGACGATGGACTTTGACGTACCGCTTCTTTAATGGTTTCTTCAATCTGAGTATTGTCTAAAGAAACATTCTTACCAATTGCATAGATGGTACGGCGATTTTTAATTTGATTTAGAAAAGACATAACTTATTCCTTATTTTTAACATTCATTGTGTGCTAACGATGATGCTATCTTATTCATATTACGAAACCTTTTCAGCCTTATCTTTATAACAAAGTGTTCTATTTTTGGAACAAATTGCGTATTTAATGTATTGAGTCAAAAAATTCGGCTTTCTCATATTTGAATAACTTTATGAATTTTAAGTATTTATAAAAAAAGCTCCGTATAAGGAGCTTTTTAAATTAACCCAAGAATAATTATTTTTCGTTATCGAATAATGCAGCGACAAATGATTTTGCTGAGAACGGTCTCAAATCATCGATCTTTTCACCTACACCAATAAATCGGATTGGCACATGTGTACGGCTCGCAATATTAAATAGCACACCACCCTTTGCCGTACCATCCAATTTAGTAATAGTAAGACCCGTTAAACCTACAGCTTCATCAAACATTTCAACTTGGTTAATCGCGTTCTGTCCTGTGCCAGCATCCACAACAAGCATCACTTCGTGCGGTGCAGTCGCATCAATTTTCTGCATAACACGTTTTACTTTTTTGAGCTCTTCCATCAAGTGACCTTTGTTATGCAAACGCCCTGCGGTATCTGCAATCAATACATCGATCCCTTTCGCTCGTGCACTTTCAAAAGCATCAAAAATTACAGAAGCACTGTCTGCACCATGACCTTGTGCAACGACATTAATATCATTACGTTCACCCCAAATTTGTAGCTGTTCAGTCGCCGCAGCACGGAAAGTATCGCCTGCCGCGAGCATGACTTTTTTACCTTCACCTTGCAATCGTTTTGCGAGTTTACCAATCGTGGTTGTCTTACCTACACCATTTACACCCACAACCAAAATCACATAGGGATTTTTATTCGGATCGATATGTAACGGTTTAACACGTGGTGCTAATAAAGCAACTAATTCTTCTTGAAGAGCTTTATAGAGAGAATGAGAGTAGATCAAATCGCCACGCGCAGTTCTTTCAGTCAAATTGGCAATAATTGTTTTAGTCGCCTCTACCCCAATATCTGCGACCAATAATTGTTCTTCAACTTCTTCGAGCAGCTCATCATCAATCTCTTTACCACCGACTAGAATATTCATCATTCCATCAGCTAAATTTTTACGAGATTTTGATAAGCCTTCTTTCATACGACTGAAGAAACCACCTTTCGGTTTTGTTTCTTCAACGGCCGGCACCGTTTCCAGCTTTTCTACTTCATTGTTTTCGATAATAGGCACATTAACGGCCGGGAGGCTCGGTAAGGTGACATCGTCATCACCAATATCCGCATCAATCAAGAATTTATTTTGCTGTTCTTGCATGCCGATTCCTTGAAAAGCATTGCGATTAAAAGAATGGAGTTTAGCATAGATTGCTTTAAATTCACGATCTGCAATTACTTTTAAAACGATCAACCAAATTGCAACAGTTCAATCTTGAATAAATATACGACATCATCAAGAATAATTTTAAAGTCATTATTCGGATTAATTGTGTCTCTCAGCCGGCTCAAATTCTCTCTGCAACTCATTTTCAAACAGACAATCATCATTGCTGCTATTACATCAGCACCGATGATGGCATTTGCAAATCAGCAAACTACTCAACTCTCTCGGAACACCGTCGAAACAACACTGGATAATGGTTTAAGAGTCATTATTAGAGAAGATCACCGCGCACCTGTAGTAATTAGCCAAATTTGGTATGCCGTCGGCAGTAGTGACGAGTCAGGGAATTTACTCGGCATTTCACACGTACTAGAACATATGATGTTCAAAGGCACTAAAAAAGTACCGAATGATGAATTTACACGCCTTAGTCGAATTTATGGTGGTAGTGTCAATGCATTCACATCCACAAATTACACCAATTACTATCAATTCTATCCTAAAAAATATCTTCCACTGGCATTAGAGTTAGAAGCAGATCGAATGCAAAATTTAGTTCTGCGCCAAGAAGATTTCGAACCCGAAATTAAAGTCGTAATGGCTGAACGACGGCAACGAACAGAGGACAATCCTCGCAACCTTGCTTTTGAAAGATTTAAATGGATTGCATACCCGACCAGTCACTATCGCCAACCAGTGATTGGCTTAATGAAAAATCTGAATAACATTCAATTGAATGATTTAAAACAATGGTACGAAACTTGGTACGCACCGAATAATGCAACCTTAGTCATTATTGGGGATGTTGATTCTGAACAAACCATTCGAGATGTCAAAAAATATTTTAATAAGATTCCCAAAAAATCAGTTCCTGAACGAAATGATGTGCTTGAATTTTCAAGAATTGGATATCGCTTCATGGAGCAATATCAGGCTGTACACGTACCCAACTTATTTATGTCTTGGAATGTTAATTCCATTAAAACAGCAAAAAATCCTCAAGACGCCTACGCTCTAACCATTATTCAAAATCTATTGGACGGCGGAATTTCAGCACGCCTACAAGAGAGACTGATCCGAGATAAGCGAATTCTGACCTCAATTAATGTGAGTTATGATCCATATAATCGTGGGGATAGCCTATTTTTAATCTCTGCCATACCAGCTGAAGGTATCAGTCTAGAGCAAGCGCAAAAACGCATACAGCAGGAACTTGATTTATTCAAATCAGAATTAGTGAATGAAAAAGAACTCAATCGGGTCAAGGCGAATTTCATTTCAAATTTAGTGTTCAGCCAAGATGATATTATTGGGCAAGCTCGACTCATTGGTTTGCTCAGCATCAATGATCTAGACTATCGCATGATTGATCAACTCCCTGATTACTTTGATAAAGTCACACCGCACGATTTACAACGCATTGCCAATATTTATTTTAATCGTGACAATTTGAGCGTTTTACATCTTTATCCTGAACACAAAAACAATAACTAGGCGTTTTATGAATTATTTATCTTCTCTATTTTTAACGAGTGTATTGTGTGGTGCCATCTTGAGTTCAATGTCGCATGCGGAGGAACTTATAGAAGCTGAACCAATTGAACAAATCATCGAAGAAGATCCCAGTGGTCTAAGCTCGATCAAAAACTTGTTAAGCTTAAAAGAGATCAAAAAAAATTCGCACAATTATCAAGCACCTTTTGTTCAAGAACTTAAAAACTCTTTAAATGTACGAACCTTATTTGTCGAAACGAATGATCTGCCAATGGTCGACATTCAAATTACATTTAATGCTGGATCTGCACGAGATGAAGTCATAGGTAAAGGACTTTATGGTATATCCAATATGGCAGCTCGCCTTATGCTTGAAGGAACAGATCAGCTCAGTGCCAAACAGATTACCACCACATTTGAGGGATTAGGCGCCAAATACTCTTTCAACGCCTTTCGTGACATGTTTGTTGTTCGACTAAGAGTGTTAAATGATCCTGAAAAATTTGACCCTGCACTGAACTTACTACTGCATTTAATCAAGCATGCCACCTTCAAACAATCAGGCATTAATCTCGCGCTCAGTAATACTCATATTGGACAAAAACAACTTCAAGAGAATCCATCCAGACTAATGTCAATACAACTGTACCGTATGCTGTATGGGGATCATCCATATGCTCAACCAACAGCTGGGACAGTCGGTAGTTTAAAAAAGATTACGCCTGAATTACTCAAAGAATTTAGAGATCGATTGCTTGTCGCTCAAAATTCCAATATAGCAATCACAGGACAACTCACTCAAGATCAAGCTCAACAGATCTCGGAACTGATCAGCATCAATTTACCACAAGGGCAAAAGCAGCCTAACCTTCCAACTCCCGTAAGTGAATCAGGTTTTAAAATTTCAGTACTAAAACGCGAAAGCCTACAAGCACATGCATTAATGGGTCATTTATCTTTAGAGCGAGCACATCCAGATCGTGCCGCTTTGGAAGTTGCCAACAGAATGTTTGGTGGTGGGAGTTTTAATTCAATCTTATCAAAAGAGTTACGAGTTAAACGAGGACTCACCTATAGCGCATCGAGTACGCTGACTACACCACAGGTACCTGGCGTTTTTAGTTTTGGATATGCGACACAACAAGACCAATTGCTCGAAAGCTTAAAGCTCGCACATCAAGTATTCATTGACTTCAAAAAACAGCCGATTACTGACTCTTTACTTAAAGAAAATAAAGAAAGTATTCTTCGGTCTTTTCCGATGACCTTAAATAGCAATGCAAATATTAATGCCCAAATCGCATCAATTGGTTTTTACGGACTTAATTCCAATTATCTAAATGAGTATCAGGAGCAGATTCGAAAACTAACTCGCCAAGATATTCAAAATGCAATACAAAAACATTTACACCCCGATCAAATGACTGTTATTGCTGTCTCTGAACGTGTCACTGCCAAGGAGATCGAAGAAATACTGAATCAAAATCTTGGGCTCAATCTGAATAAGATTGAAGACTAATCCAACTTTTCAATCGCTGGATAAATTTTTATATGAGCATTCTCGATATGATAAGCATTCAGCAAACGATAAAATTCAATATTTTTAATCTTAGGTTTTGCAAGTAACAAAGTTGCCATTTCATGCGTTCGCTCTAAACGATTTTGAGCCGCGAGCGCTTGAACTTGTTCAAAGTGGGCAGAATTAATTGGACGATTCAGTGCAATACTAGAGACAATAAGAATAAAAAGTACAATGCCTATGATGAAAGCATTTTGAATCTGCTCAATATTTAATTGTGAGAAAAGATCAGACGAAATTTTTTTTAAATGGAGCATGTACAACCTCGGATTAGCTTAAGTGTAATCCGAGATGCTTTAAAAATATAGTGTTAACGTTGATTTAAACAAGAACCATTATGCAAAAAATGGCGCTTATTCACCTTTAAGAGACAACATTCTGTACAACACCAAAATATAAGATAGCAGCGATCACCGCGAGTACGATAAAAATAGTGAAAACACTTAAACCACCTTCAGCATCATCAGGGTGTTCTTCGTCAATGACGGCGATACGTTTTAATTCGCCGTCATAGTAGCGATAAAATTCAGCTTTCGCTGCAGGATCAAGCGTCTGCGTGTAATCATGCACACGTTTACGCTGCTCTAAACAGTAGTGACCTAAATGGATTTCTTGATGAAAAATTGCTTCATTAAGTTGTTTTTTATGATGATGTGCAAGCGCAATAATATCGGATGGCTCTGGTGGATTGCCAAATGTGAAACCATCAATGGTATTAGTCATAAGTCATTCTCCTTTATAGTTATTTACAGTTTTATCATAAACCCAATATAAAATGATTAAAGTTTAATCATGTAAGTATTTTTTAAAAGATTTATCTTGAAAATTTATTTGACAATTAACGCAAATTGTAATATTAGTTTAATATTACTTTGTTATATTCCATTTTGACCTAATTTAGGTCTTTATAACTGTAGTACTAATCATAATTAGAATAAGGAGTTTTATATGATTAAACAATTCTCTCAACAAGACCTCGAACATATGTATTCGAATGCTGTAAATACCATTCAATTTGAAATGAATTTTACAGATGCAGTTTCAGAACTTGAGAATGCAGCACGTGCGGGTCACGGTAAAGCAGCGATGTTTCTAGCTGAACTCTATCTTCAAGGTTTCCGTGTAGAACGTGATTCTTTGAAAGCACAGTATTGGCAAAACATGGCCACAATGCAAGCATAAATAAACGTCACATTAGTGGCGTTTTTTTAGCTCTTTTATTTACATATTTGCTTACCAAACTTTAAATTAATGCAACTAAACTTTAAGAAAAAATCATTAGACTGAACTTATCATCATTGGTAATGAATCATCGAACGATCATGAACACCTTTGTACAGTTGACACCAAATTCAAAGCATTTTTTACTCAAAGTTAATATCCTTAAAACCATGATGTATTGTGGAGTACTGTGGGGACTGTACAATCCAGAACATCAAGGTTGGGCCATTCGATCAATCAATCAAGAATACATATTCCCCTTCTGGCTCAACTCAGTCCAGGCTTTACATTATGCAAAAATTCACTGGCCGCACTATCAGCCTCGAAAAATAACGTCTGATGATTTTAAAAATTCACTACTCCCAACCCTAACGCGACTAAAAGTCACACCTGCCCTGTGCAATCATCGAGATCGCCACTTTAAGCTCACTATTCCACACATGCAGATGCTATTTTTTCAAAATCATTTGAGCCCATCTATTTAGCAGAAAATTCCACTAAAACAATTGTAAAGATTTAAGATTTCAGTTATTAACTTATACATGGATGAATAACCAACAAGAGGAACCTTTATGAAAACAGTAGCTCAAGTCCTACAAAATAAAAACAATTCAGAAATCTCTACCATCACACCTGATGCTACAGTTTTAGAAGCAATCACATTAATGGCAACAAAAGGTATTGGTGCCGTTGTTGTCGTACAAGATGAAAGACTTGTTGGAATTTTATCTGAACGGGATTACACGCGTAAAATTGCACTTATGCAACGTACATCCGACTTAACTACAGTCTCAGAAATTATGACTGGTACGGTTTTATCTGTAAGTAAAAGCAACACCGTAGATGAGTGTTTAGATTTAATGACAGAACGTCATATTCGCCATCTGCCAGTATTAGAAGACGATAGACTCGTCGGAATTGTATCAATTGGTGACTTGGTTAAAGCCGTGATGGAAGACCAAAAAGTATTGATTGAACAACTTCAACAGTATATTTCAGGATAAAAATAAGCTCCCATCTCGGGGGCTTTTTTGATAACTCCATCACGATCTCAATTTTGGACAATTGATTGAAATTGGTCATCTTTTACAATGATTTTCTTTTATTGAGTCATTGAACTATTTAAACAGCATCAGTAAAGTCATTACATTATGGAATTTTTTGCCTAAGGACTGATGATGTATAAAAAGTTATTGTGTTACACCGCTTTATTTGTAACTGCTTCCACTTATGCATCTGAACTTGAACCAACGATAAAGAATCAAATAGAGCTGCTAAAAAAAGCAAAAACATATCAAAAAAAGACGCTCATCACCCCTGCATGTAATACCTATGAAAAAGCCTACATGATGGGATATTTAGGGGCTGATCAAGATATGAAAAATCCAAGAAAAAACAGAGAATTTGTTGAAGCCGCCCTGCAAACTTCTGCCTGTTATACAAATTTGAGTTATACAGAGCAACCTCAAAAATGGCTCGAAGGCACTGTAACACTATTTAAGTTAAAAAATTATTTTGCAGTCCCAAATTTAGATGGCCGACTTAAAGAAATTCAAGATGAAATGATGTCGATTGCAGAAGTGCTATATTTCAAAAAAAATGCTGACTATCGCAATCCCTCTTCTGAAGTGACCAATGCCTGTGCTGCATCTGAAATTGGCTTCAAGATTGGTTATTTAGGTGATCCTGATAAAGCTAAAGATCCTGCATTCAATGCAACATACGTACAACATGGTTTATTTCATGCCGCTTGCGTTTCTCTACTTCCATCCAAGGCTAAATCTGAGAATCCAGCATTTACGAGTTATTTGTCTTACGCAATTTTAAAAGAACTTGCCACCAAATATGACAGCAAAAAAGCACACGAACTAAGTGCACCAGCTGATGAAATAATGAAAACCATGGTTCAAGCTCAACAAGCTCAACAAGCTCAACAAGCGACTGAAACACCTGTTCAAGATCTTTCAATCGAAACGCCGCTCATTCCAATTGAAATTTCCTCCTTTGAAAATATTCTTACGCCTTTAAATGAAGAACCACCAGAAATGTAATTAAAAAAACCAGCCTAAGCTGGTTTTTTTATGTGTTAATTTAAACCTAATTTTTCTGCCACATAATCCGAGTCTTTATCACCTCGACCTGATAAATTCACCACAACAATGGTATCTTTGGACAATTGTGGAGCTTCGCGTATCGCCCAAGCAACAGCATGTGAACTTTCTAATGCAGGCACAATCCCTTCAACTCGAGATAGAGTCATGAATGCATTCAGACATTCTTCATCAGTTGCTGTTGAGTACTCAACACGACCAATATCTTTTAAGAAACTGTGTTGAGGCCCCACACCAGGATAATCTAATCCAGAAGCAATTGAATGCACAGGTAATGGTTCGCCATTTTCATCTTCCAACACATAACACGCCATACCATGAAGTTGACTTGGTTTACCTAAAGTTAATGTTGCCGAATGTTGATCAGTATCTAAACCATGTCCTGCTGGTTCAACACCAATCAATTTCACACTACCATCATTAAGGAATGCACTGAATGCTCCCATTGCATTTGAGCCACCGCCAACACAAGCAACAATATAATCAGGATATTTATTAAATCTGTCTTGTGATTGAACTTTAATTTCATCACCGATAATTGCTTGGAAATCACGCACCATTTTAGGAAATGGATGTGGACCAACGACTGATCCGATGGCATAAATAAAGCTATCAGGGTCTTTCAAATACTCTTCGAAAGCACTATCAACAGCATCTTTTAATGTTGCTGTTCCACGAGTGACTGAGATTAGATTCGCACCCAAAATTTTCATTTTCACGACATTTGGATGTTCTTTTTCAATATCAACTTGACCCATATGAATTTCACATGGGATACCAACCAAGGCACAAGCGGTGGCTAATGCGACACCATGTTGACCTGCCCCAGTTTCAGCAATGACTTTTTTCTTGCCCATGTATTTAGCAAGTAAAGCTTCACCCAAACAATGGTTAATTTTATGTGCACCTGTATGGTTCAAATCTTCACGCTTCAGATAAATTTGAGCACCGCCCAATTGTTCTGAAAGTCGTTTGGCATGAAATAGAGGACTTGGACGACCTACATAATGCGCAAACAGCTCTGAAAGCTCATTTTGAAATTCAGATGTTTTACGAATTTCTTCATAAGCAACATTGATTTCATCCATTGCTGCTTTTAAATGAGGTGGAATAAATTGACCACCATATTCACCAAAAAAACCTTCTTCATTTGGCAATGCCACACCATTGATTTGATAGCTCATATCAAGATCCTTTAGATGAATATAATTTAAAAAAGTTAGCGGGAGAGGAATTTAGTCATATCTTCAATGCCTTTTAAAGTCATTGGATACATATGATCTTCAAATATTTCTTTGATCAATCCTATCGTTTGAGTGTAATGCCAGTAATTCTCAGTTTCAGGATTCAACCAAGCCGTCTTTTCATAATGCTGGCGCAAACGACGCAACCAAATTTCACCCGACTCTTCATTCATGTATTCGACAGAACCACCAGCAGATTTTAATTCGTATGGCGCCATACTTGCATCACCAACAACAATCACTCGATAATCTTTACCATAGGTATTAAATAAATCTAAGGTATTCATTTTTGTCGAAGTACGGCGATGATTGTCTTTCCACACGTAATCATAAAGACAGTTATGGAAATAGAAATATTCTAAAGTCTTAAATTCTGTTTTGGCTGCACTAAACAGTTTTTCACATTGTGCAATATAGGCATCCATAGAACCGCCTACATCGAACAACATCAAAACTTTAATTCGATTACGACGCTCTGGCACCATCTGTACATCAAGAATTCCCTGCTTAGCCGTTTCGCGAATCGTTTGATCTATATCAAGCTCTTCTTCAGCACCTTGACGCGCAAATTTTCTCAGACGACGCAACGCCATTTGCATATGACGTGTTCCCAAAATTTGATCATCATCAAGATTTTGGTATTTACGTTGTTCCCACACTTTCACCGCAGATTTTTTACGTCCCGGCCCTCCAATTCTCACCCCCTCTGGGTGATCACCAAAAGCTCCAAACGGTGAAGTGCCACCAGTGCCAATCATACGATTACCACCTTGGTGTTTTTTATGTTGCTCACGCAAACGCTCTTCCAGCATTTTCATGAGCTCTTCTAAAGAACCTGCTCTTTGTAGTGCTTCACGTTGCTCTGGCGTTAAGTGTTTTTCAAGGAGTTCTAAATCAAACCATTCTTTAGGAAGTTGATTAACTTTACTGAGTAAATCATCTACATCAAAGGTTTGAATGCCCTGAAAATAATCCTTCATAGCACGATCATACTTATCGAAGTAACGCTCATCCTTGACCATGACTGTCTTCACAAGCTGATAAAAATCATCTTGATCTGCAAAAACCAAACCTAGACTAATTGCTTGATTTAAATCAATCAGCTCGCGCGTCGTTACGGGGATTCCGTATTTTCGCAAGGTGTAAAACAGTCTTACGAACATAGTATCACCTATCGACGAGTCATAAATGCGAGGCGCTCAAGTAGCTGCACATCTTGCTCATTTTTGATGAGCGCACCATACAGCGGTGGAATTGCTTTTGACTTATCATGGTTTCTTAAAATATCTTCAGGCATATCATCAGCCATCAATAAGCTTAACCAATCAATTAATTCAGAAGTTGAAGGTGGCTTCTTAAGACCAGGTATTTGGCGAAGCTTAAAGAAGACCTGAAGTGCCTCACTGACCAATGTCGTTGAAATTCTTGGAAAATGAACTGCAATAATTTCACGCATGGTCTGTTCATCTGGGAATTCAATATAATGAAAGAAACAACGGCGTAAAAAAGCATCAGGAAGTTCTTTTTCATTATTTGAAGTGATGATCACAATTGGACGCTGTGTTGCAGTAATTGTTTCACCAGTTTCATAAACAAAGAATGACATTTTGTCTAGTTCATGAAGCAAATCATTTGGGAACTCGATATCTGCTTTATCAATCTCATCAATTAATAAAACGCAACGTTCTTCAGAGGTAAATGCTTCCCACAATTTACCTGGTTTAATATAGTTTTTAATATCATAAACACGCTCATCACCCAATTGACTATCGCGTAATCTTGAAACGGCATCGTATTCATAAAGACCTTGTTGAGCCTTCGTCGTTGATTTGATATGCCAAGTAATCAGTTTTAAACCCAGGCTATCAGCAACTTGTTCAGCCAATAATGTTTTACCTGTACCTGGCTCACCCTTCACTAAAAGAGGCTTTTGCAACGCTCGAGCGGCCTTCACAGCAAGCTTGAGACTATCTGTGGCGATATATTGATCTGTACCCGTAAATTGATGTGCATCAACAGACATAATGAAACCTTATTTTTTTATTTGGATAATTAAAGTGGTGGTGTCTTCACTGACGATGTGTGTCTCAGATTCTTTTGTTTAGAAGCGTACTTAGTCCAGAAATAACCTGCCAATAACCCTAAAGCAATAACAAAGGCAATCAATGAGAAATTAGACCAGATCAAAGGTGAATCTTTTGTTAATACCCCAAAGATCAAACCAAAAGTTGCAGGTGCTAAGGCGGAATTAGGACCTTCAGAAATCGTTGGTGTTGCCAAAATAGCAAACACAAAAATCCAAGTCACTCCACCTAAAGGTGAAGGTAGGCGTTTCGCTATGCCGTACCAACACCACAGAATAATCAAAGTTCCGAGAATATAGACGGTAATTGCAATGTTATATTCTGGAATTGAATCCAACATTGAAACAAACTGATCCCATCCTCCAACTTGATTATCACGCACCGCGTAGTCCCTCTGGCT
Organism: Acinetobacter sp. 24-47-67; assembly: GCF_056779735.1. Taxonomy (NCBI): domain Bacteria; kingdom Pseudomonadati; phylum Pseudomonadota; class Gammaproteobacteria; order Moraxellales; family Moraxellaceae; genus Acinetobacter; species Acinetobacter sp. 24-47-67. The sequence continues at coordinate 13,622 of NZ_JBWYIK010000013.1, read as the reverse complement.
CTACCGCATTAGGATTGATCAATCCTTCAGGCGGCAATTGTAAAAAGAATCCTTTCGTCTGAATTGAATCCATCACATGTAAAACATTTGCACGTGCTAATTTGCGTTCTGCATGTAATTCCAGTGACATCACAAATGTCGCTCGGCCAAATGCATTTTTCATTGCATCAGATAATACTGATAACGGATCAACAGCTTCTTGGTTTTCCGCTTGTTCAGGACGCGCAACGTAAATATACATTTCGTCTTTCTTACTAGATTTGTAGATTTCACACCACATGATTCAAACAACACCTTTTAAACTCAAAGCAAAGCATACATCAAAAAAAACGGCGAAACATTAGCGTTTGTTAACGCATCAGTCTAGTTTAGGATGACTGGTAATTCTTTAATCAAATTTTGAGAGAAGTCATTCATTGACTTTCATTTGCATACTCAAATATTGTGCATCTTTATGAAGCAACTCAATTAATGGCTTCGTCAGTAAATCATAACGCCAACCGAGTAAATATTGAGGTAAGTCTTGTTCATCGCCATGAAAAACCACATGCTGATATAAAGCCCCGAGCCATTTTTTTCGCATTAACACTTCTTTGGGGATCACCAACACTTCTGCAAGATTACCAATCATGTTATCAACATCATGTGTAATATCTTTAGATGAATGTTTAATTGGTCGAGCAATTCGTAATGGCCATTCTTCCATTGGGGGCAGCAACGCAATAATATCCAAAATCGTTTTACCGTGCTCACGAACCACATTCGGACGAATATTTTTAACTTGGGATAATTGAAATGTATTTTTTGGATTTTTTTCCACCAAATCAATCATAGTGGCATTTTTCAGAATAAAACTTCGAGGCTGATTTAAAGCCTTCACCATTTCTTCACGCCAAACACTGAGCAATTGTAGCTGCATTAACTGCTTTCGAGAGTGTCTATAATTTCCGACATCTTCGTATAGTTTCTCTTTCGGCGTTTCTGTCGCAATCTCAAGCGTGAGGCTCTTACAATCCTCTAGTACATACTGATAATGCCCTTTTTTCTCTAATTCATTTTTTAGCGCATCGGCTAAATTCATAATATATAAGACATCATTCGCTGCGTATGCTTTTTGCTCTTCAGTTAAAGGACGTGCAAGCCAATCTGAACGTGTTTGATCTTTATCAATTTCTATATTTAAAATTTCTTTAAGCGCATTTTGATAACTGACCTGTAATCCGTGTCCGAGAAAAGACAAAGCCACCTGAGTATCAAATACATTATTAAGATGATTGCCTTTTGAATAATGGTAAATCAGATCAATATCTTCACCACAAGCATGGAAAATATTTTGCTTTGCAGCAAAAACTTTAGGCCAGAAACTCGAAAAATCTAGACGTGTACCGTCTAATAAAAACACCTGATCTGCGACATTGATTTGCAAGACACCCAATTTTGGCCATAGTGTATCAACTTTGATAAATTCAGTATCTAAACCATAAACATCTTGTTGACTCATTAGTGTCAAAACATGCTCGAGTTCTTTTTGCTCTTGGATAAATTGAAACATCATAAAAAACAATGTGCTAGATTGGTATCGAGATGTATTTTAGCTTAAATTATCAATTTTAAATATAAATTTTCAATTAAAGCGTCAAGCAAATCTATGTATACACTGTAAATAGTTATAAAACATGAAAAATTTAATATTTTTTTTGACTAAAAAACTACTCAGAAAAGTGATATTTCTCTAATCAAAAAAATAAGCACAATTTGTGCTTATTTCATTTGCATACGATTATGAACTGCTTGGCTTAAGGTGTGACTATCGACATACTCAAGCTCACCCCCTTGTGGTACACCTTGAGCAATACGCGTCATTTTGATATTCAAATGACGTGTGGCTTCTACCAAATAATGTGCCGTAGCCTGTCCTTCAACCGTTGCATTGGTAGCGAGAATAACCTCTGCTACCTGACCTTCAGCTAAGCGTTGAACTAATGCAGGTATGCCAACCTCTTCAGGCCCTATACCATCTAAAGGAGATAAATGCCCCCCCAATACATGATATTTGCCTCTGAAACTTCCACTTTGCTCAATTGCCATCACGTCTGCAGGAGATTCAACCACACAGAGCAAGGTATCATCTCGGTCTTGCGACAGACAAATGTCACACACCTCATTCTCAGTCAATGAGTGGCAAATAGAACATTCATGGATATGATCAGCGGCATAGCTAAGTGCTTCAGATAATGCCAAAGCACCTTGCTTATTCTTCATGATCAAATGCAACGCCATACGCTGAGCCGACTTAGGCCCAACGCTTGGTAAAATTCGCAGTGCTTGGACGAGTTGGTCAAACCGTTCGCTGAACACTCGGCAATATCCTTAAAATAAACCTGATAAGCCAGGAGGTAATCCCATACCACTATTTGCAGACTTCATTGTTTCTTCTGAAATCGCTTCGGCTTGGCGTGCAGCATCATTCATAGCAGCTGCAATCAAATCCTCAATCATATCTGGATCGTCTTGAAGTAATTCTGGATTGATTTCAATGCGTTTTACCACATTACGGCAAGTCATTGTCACTTTTACCAAACCACCACCAGCTTCAGCATGCACTTCTTTCTGTGCAAGCTCTTCTTTCGCTTTCTTGATGTTGGACTCTACTTCCTTTTGCATGCGCTGTGCTTGTTGCATAAGCATGTTAATGTTCATTTGTATACTCCGAACAAATTTAAATTAGACTAAATCAAGACCACGTTGAATGTCTGCAATAATATCATCAACGTCTTCCAAACCTACTGAAAGACGAATTAAACCTTCTGCAATGCCAGCTGCAGCCTTCGCTTCATCAGACAATTTACCATGAGTAGTCGTTGCAGGATGAGTAATCGTTGATTTTGCATCCCCAAGATTTCCAGTAATAGAAATAAATTGAGTGTGATCAATCACTTTCCAAGCAGCTTCTCGCCCACCTTTTACCACGAATGAAACGATACCACCAAAACCTTTTTGTTGCTGTTTAGCCAAATCATGACCTACATGATCCGCTAAGCCAGCAAAGAATACTTTCTCGATTTTATCGTGCTGATGAAGCCACTCAGCAATCTTTTGTGCACTTTCAGAATGAGCCTTCATACGTAGACGAAGCGTTTCCAAACCTTTTAGGAAAACCCAAGCATTGAACGGACTCATAGAAGGCCCAGTTGTACGAACGTAGCCAAAAACTTCTTCAAGTAATTGATGACTACCTACGACAGCACCACCCAACGCACGACCTTGACCATCTAAATATTTTGTCGCTGAATAGACAACTAGATCCGCGCCCAATTTTAATGGTTGTTGTAGCACTGGCGTACAGAAACTATTATCAATTGCGAGTAAGGCATCATTTTCATGCGCGATATCTGCTAATGCACGAATATCAGCAATTTCCGATAATGGATTTGACGGAGATTCTACAAATAGTAGTTTAGTTTCTGGTTTGATCGCAGCTTTCCAAGCATCTAAATCTGTTAAATCAACAAAATTGACAGTCACACCAAACTTAGAAATATATTTTTCAAATAAGGCCACGGTTGAACCAAATACTGCTCGAGAACATACAACATGATCACCAGCCTTTAAGAATGACATCGCCACCGCCATGATCGCAGCCATACCCGTACTTGTTGCCACTGCACGTTCAGCACCTTCCATTGCAGCCAATCTTTTTTCAAACATTGCGACTGTTGGGTTTGTAAAGCGAGAATAAATATTACCGGGCTCTTTCCCAGAGAATTTAGCTGCTGCTTCTGCTGCATTTGCATATACAAATGAAGAAGTTAGAAACATCGGTTCAGCATGCTCACCTTCAAAACTGCGCGTATGACCTGTACGAAGTGCTAATGTATCAAGTTGGTATTCAATGTCGTCTTGCTGGCTCATTGCTCTAAATCAGTCCTAAAAACTGCCTTTGTGAATAATTGCCAACATTTTGAGCGCCCAAAGCATTTAAGGTCAAGGTAAAATATATAAATATCGCTTAGACTTCGTTCAAATCACATGCTTATGAGATCTTCAACCTTCATGGAACATTTAAAAACTAACTGGCGTTCTAAACAAAGCAAGTTAAAAAATTTAGGGACACGCATTTTTTACGGTAAATCTTTGGTTTTATCTCAAGCAACGCCGTATGAAGTGATAGGTACTCATAAATCGAGTAAAATTCGATATTACGCATCTGAAAATAAAAAATATGTTGAGCCATTGGTCTTTGTCGCGCCTTTAGCGATCAAGATGGATATTTATGATCTTTATCCATACCGTTCTCTTATCAAATATTATACAGAGCAAGGTTTTGACGTGTATTTGTTGGATTGGGGACACTTTAGCTATAAAGATCGCGATCTCAACTTTTTAGGTTTTATTGATGATGCAATCCCGAATTGTATCGATCAAATTCGTACACACGCTAAATCTGATCAAATTTCATTACATGGCTGGAGTATGGCGGGAATATTTGTTCTGTTGTACACAGCGCTCAGACAGCCGAACCATGTAAAAAATCTAATCGTTTTAGGTAGTCCAATTGATAGCTTTGCTTCAGGTAGTATCGGAAAGCTATATGCTAAGATGAATCGCTATCTTGAAAGAACTCGTCTACTCAAACATAAAGTTTATAACGGTCGTATTCCTAAGCGCCTCATTCACTCCCCAGGTATTTTAAATGCAATTGGATTTAAAATTTTAGATCCAAAAGGTTGGTATGAAGGCCATAAACAATTATTACTGAATCTTGATGATAAAAAACTTTTGCATGAACATGCCACTTTAGGTTATTTCCTCAATCATATGATTGATTATCCTGCTGGGGTAAACCAAGATATGTTATTCAATGTCTGGTTAAGAAATCCGCTAAAAAATGGTTATATCGAACTTCAAGATAAGAAAATCGAATTAAAAAATATAGACTGCTCTCTTATGATTGGCGCGGGTTCAAGCGATCAAATGGTCACAGCTGATGCTGTTAGACCATTGACTGAATTGACAAATAGTCGTGATGTCACGTTTACTCTTATTCCTGGTGGGCATTTAGGTTTAATGTCGAGTCAAAAAAGTGCCGATCAATTTTGGCCTGAACTTGCTCACTGGTTAGCAGAGCGTTCAACACAAATAGAGTAAAGAAAATGACGACAGTTGCATTTATTGGATTAGGCGCAATGGGTTACCGTATGGCAGCTCATTTACCCAAACACTATGAATCAGTTTTGGTATGGAATCGAAATTTCGAGAAAGCCAAACAACATGCAACTGAATATCAAACACAAGCTGTATCACTTCAAGAAGCTGCCCACGCTGATATCATTTTTAGTTGCTTACCAACGAGTCAGCAAGTCAATGAGATCATTCATCAAGTCGACATTAAATCTGGATCAATTTGGGTAGACTGTACCAGTGGCGTGCCTGATGCAGCTAAAGCACAACAAGCTTTTTTAAAATCAAAAGGTGTATTTTTTCTAGATGCGCCGGTTAGCGGACAAACTATTGGTGCTGAAAATGCGACTTTAACCTTCATGGTTGGTGGTGAAAAAGCGGCTTTTGAAGCTGCATTACCAGCAATGCAAGCCATGGGTAAACTGATTAAGCATGTAGGAGACTCAGGATCTGGTTTTGCTGTGAAAGCAGTGAACAACATGCTCTTGGCTGTTCACTTATGTGCCGCTGCTGAAGGTTTTACTGCACTTAAAGCACATGGTGTGGATTTAAATGAAGCTTTAGAGTGCATCAATGCTTCAAGTGGTAAAAGTGGTGTGACTGAAAATGTATTGCCTCAACGGGTATTAAATCGAAGTTTTCCAAATACTTTTGCCTTACCGTTACTGAGCAAAGACACTGGTATCGCAGTAGACCTCATTCATCAAGCAAAATTATCCGCACCTGTCATTACGCTTACTCAAAGTCTAATTGGTGCTGCTAATGCAATAGCTGAACCTAATAGTGATTTTTCGACAGCAGTTAAAATGTACGAATCATGGAGCAAAATTACCTTAGAATAAATTTTCGCCATTGAATTCACATATAAAGCCCATATAATTGAAATGTGACAATATCAAATGTCCATTTCTAAATGAGGATACTCATGAATAAGTTTTTATTAGGTTTAATTACTGCTGTATCTGTTTCAGCTGGGGTTAATGCTTTTGCCGACACTACAAAAGAGTGTGAAAAACTTAAAGATGATTACAACATCATCTATGCATCAAAAGGCTTCTGTTTTAAAGATCCAGATACTAAGGCAAAGTTCGGCAATGAAAATTGCAATACAACTAAACCTAAGTTCTCAGAAAAAGAGCAACAAAAGCTTGACTCCATTAAGCAACGTCAGAAAGAATTGAACTGTAAATAATTCAATCTAATTACATTCTGGGAATAGTTATGGCTTACGATGATCAAAATATTTTTGCAAGAATTCTACGTGGTGAACTTCCTGCAATTAAAGTGTATGAGGATGAGCAAGTTCTTGCATTTATGGACATTATGCCTCAGGCAGATGGTCATACTTTAGTCATCCCTAAATCACCTGCCGTAACTTTACTCGACTTAGATCCAAACACTGCAGCGTACACGATTCAAATCGTTCAAAAAATTGCAAAAGCGATTGAAACAGCACTAGATGCAAAAGGTATAGTGTTGATGCAGTTATCTGGTGCTGCAGCTGGGCAAACCGTGCCTCACGTTCACTTCCATCTTATTCCAAGTTCAATTCATGAACTGGGTAAACACGCAGCACAAATGGGTGATCAAGAGCGTATCAAGACTTTGGCTGAGAAGATTAAAGCTGCTTTATAACAGATCCTCATAAAAAAAGGAGCTTTGGCTCCTTTTTTTTGGTTTATGCCTTTTGATTACTATAAATTGTTTCTATCCATTTTCATGATAATGAAATAAATTCTTAATATTACTGACTTATTTGTAATGAATACTTAGCACCAATAGAGAACAGTAGTTACAAAAAAACTACTGATCATGATTATTAGGACAATAAATCAGTCTTTACTGGAGCTAGAAATGAAAAAAACACTTTGTGCATTAGCAGTTGGGGCAACACTAATTACACCATCAATCGCAATGGCAGCCGACGTTAAAATTTATGGTCGTGCGCATGTTTCATTAGATTACCTTGATGATGGTAAAGATTATAATGAAGTGGGTTTATCATCTAATTCATCTCGTCTAGGCTTTAAAGTTGAACAGAAACTAGAAAATGATATGACTGTTTTTGGTCAAATTGAACAAGAAATCAACTTTGCTAGCGGTGGACAAAATTCAGGTGTTGATTTTGCAACACGTGATACATTTGTTGGCTTAAAAGGTAATTTCGGTCAAACTCGTGTCGGTCGTTTTGATAGCCCTTTTAAAATAGCACGTGGTCCAGTTAACTTTTTCGGCGATCAAGTAGGTGATTTACGTAATGTAACACGTGCTGGTGACTTACGTTTTGATGAGCGTAATGAAAATACCATCGAATATAAATCACCAAAATTCGGAAATGGGTTCAATGTATTAGCAGCACTTTCATTGCACGAAAGCAATTCTCCAGGCTTCACGGAAACAATTGTAGATAAAGATACTGGTGAAGTTATTCAAAAGAAAGGCGACTCTAAAAAGAATAAAGCTTACGATCTTGCATTGACCTATAAAGAAGGTCCTGTTGATTTCGCAGCTGCTTATGAACACTATGAAGAAGATGCGACTCGCGGCGAACGTGATGGCTTCCGTTTAGCTGGTGCTTATAAAATCACACCTGAGCTAAATATTGGTGGTTTATATCAATATATGACTCATGACAATGACGTAAAAAATCCTGATGCACAAGTCATTGGTGTTGCAGCTGATTATAAATTTGCACCAAAAACATATATCCGTGGTCAAGTGATGCACCGTGATGTAGATGCTAAAGATGCGAACGCAACACTCATTGCTTTAGGACTTGAACATCGTCTTGATAAAGCAGTTCGTGTTTACGGTAACGTCGCAACTGTGCTTAATGACAAAAACTCAAGCCTTACACCGTGGGAACAAGCACGTACAAATAATGTGAAGGGTTTCAAAGGTGAGGATGCTTTAGGTTTATCTTTAGGTTTCCGTTACGATTTCTAAGCCCTAATTGATTTAAAAAAAGCACACTTATTGTGTGCTTTTTTGATTAAAATAAAATAAATCCAATTATATATATTTATCGAATATATACCAATCAATGTAATATTACTGTCACACATCAAACGTACCATCGCTGCAAGGTCTTTCCTGACGGCTCAAAAAGCAATAATTGGTACTATGCACTCTTTTGAAAACTTTCAACACAATTCAGACACTTACATTAATCGCGAACTTTCATTATTAGAATTCCATAAACGAGTTTTAGCTCAAGCTAAAGACCCTCACCACCCCTTATTAGAGCGACTAAATTTTTTAATCATCTTTTCTCGGAATTTAGATGAGTTTTTTGAAATACGCGTTGCTGGACTTTTAAAACAGATCGAATTAAATCAAATAACTACTGCGCCTGATGCTATTCCCAATGAAATTATTTTAGAACAAATATCTAAAACAACGCATCATGCGGTTCAAGAACAATATCAGATACTTAATAACGAGCTCATTCCTCAACTTAAATCTTATGGTATCGAATTTATCCAATATCATGGAATTTTAGATAAATATACTGAATGGATTCAAAACTACTTCAGTAAATTTATTCAACCAGTAATCACGCCCATCAGTTTAGACCCTGCCCATCCTTTTCCCCGTTTAGTCAATAAGAGCCTTAATTTTATTGTCACGCTTGAAGGTAAAGATGCTTTTGGTCGTCAGATTGAGCTCGCGATCGTACCTGCACCGAGAACTTTGCCAAGGGCGGTCAAAATTCCTGATGACTTATGCGAAGGTAAGCAACATTACATCCTGTTGTCGGCTATTCTGCAACAACATATCAATGACTTATTTCCAGGAATGAAGGCGACAGGATGCTACCAATTCCGTGTTACACGCAATGCTGACTTAAATTTAGCTGACGATGTAGACGATCTGGCAGTTGCTCTTAAAGATGAACTTTCTTCGCGAAGATTTGGACGTGAAGTTCGACTTGAAATTGATCACAATTGCCCAGAAACGATTAACCAATATCTACTTGAACAATTTTCTTTAGAACCTTCACAACTCTATCGTGTTCAAGGTCCTGTAAATTTAGCTCGATTATTTTCAGATTTTGATTGTCCAGATTTGAAGTTTAAACCCTATCAACCCGTGATACCGAAGATATTGAGACAATCAAAAAGTATATTTGATGTATTAAAACAACGTGATGTCCTTTTACATCATCCTTTTGACTCATTTTCACCCGTCATCAACCTGTTAAAAGAGGCTGCAAAAGACCCTAATGTCTTGGCAATTAAGCAAACTCTTTATCGCAGCGGACCAGATTCAGAGATCGTTCAGGTCTTAGCAGAAGCAGCACGAAATGGTAAAGAAGTTACTGCGATTATTGAATTACGTGCTAGATTTGATGAAGAATCCAATATCATGGTCGCCAACCTCCTACAAGAAGCTGGAGCTGTTGTTGTGTATGGCATCGTGGGCTATAAAACTCACGCTAAAATGATTCTGGTTGTTCGTAGAGAAGCAGATCATCTGAAACGGTATGTTCATTTGGGAACTGGCAATTATCATGCTGGTAATGCAAAAATGTATACCGATTACGGTCTTCTGACCACTGATGATGACATTTGTGAAGATGTCCATAAAATCTTTCAAGAATTGACAGGTATGGGAAAAATGGCAAAGCCTAAAAAGCTGTTCCATGCACCTTTTACCTTGCATGAACAGCTTTTAAAACTCATTGCCAATGAAATCCACCATGCTAAGTCTGGTCATAAAGCGCATATTATTATCAAAGTTAACGCTTTAACTGAACCTAAATTAATCGCGGCACTTTATCAAGCGTCAAATGCAGGTGTTCAAATCGATCTGATCATTCGTTCCATCTGTTCATTAAGACCTCAAGTACCACAGTTATCAGAAAATATCCGCGTCAGATCCATTGTAGGACGTTTTTTAGAACACACACGGGTCTACTATTTTCTAGATCAAGGCAATGAGAAATTATATTGTTCAAGTGCAGACTGGATGGGACGTAATTTATTTTCAAGAGTAGAAACTTGTTTTCCGATTGAAGATAAAAAACTAAAGAAAACGATTATTAAAGATGGTCTACTGAATTATCTGAACGATAATCAACGTGCTTGGGAATTAGATCAAGAACATCAATGGAACAAGGTATGCCCACCTGATGATCAAGAAATTTTTATCGCTCAAGAATATCTAACCAATCTACGTCAAATGTAGTGATCAAACATTAAGTGTGATCCACAATGTCCTTAAATTGAGCATCTAATACTTGGGCCAATGATTGAGGATCTAATCCGATATCTAGCCCTCGTTTTCCACCACTCACGTACACCTTTTTAAGAGAACTTGCCGATTGGTGAATGACTGTATTAAGTCGCTTTTTTTGAGCAATTGGACTAATCCCACCCACTAAGTAACCTGTCAGACGCTCAGCCACTTTCGGATCAGCCATTTTAAGTTTTTTACAACTGAAAGCATTCGCCGCCTTTTTTAAATTAAGTTGATGGTCCACTGGTAAAATTGTCACAAAATAATTGACATCATCTGTCACTAGAAGTGTCTTAAAAACTTCATGTACAGATAAACCCAATTTTTGAGCTGCTTCTAAACCAAAACTTTCAGCATTAGGATCATGCTCATATTCATGAACAGAATAATCTATCTTTTTGTTTTTTAGAAATTTACAAGCTGGCGTCATGATGATTTCAGGCATTTAATAATGGCATTATTATAAGAAAATATTGAATCAATTTTAAAGTTTTTCTGATCTATTTATCTTACTCATCAATATATTGCAAAACTACAACACTCCAATTTATCTAGGGCTTGACCCCAATCACCAGCTTACTTATGATTTTTGCAAATTGAATTTGCACGGTTACTATTTTGCTTTTTTTACAACGTTTACAATCACCTCCCCCATCCTTTACTTTCCTTAAATATAGTTTAGTTCTATCATCGTGTATCGTGTTTGTTGGTTGCTCATCTTTAGGTGGTGGTTCAGTACAAAAACGCGCCGCAAAACTTTCAACAGGTATTCAAAAGGCATACTCTGTACACCCAGACACCGCAAATAGGGTTTCACCACTAATTGTGCAAAGTGCGCAACAATTTGATGTCGACCCCCTGTTAATGGCCGCTCTTATTCGACAAGAATCGAGTTATCGAAATTATGCAGTATCACCAGCAGGTGCTGTAGGTCTTACTCAAATTATCCCTAGATATTGGCAACAATCTTGTCCAGGTGACCTTTTTCAAGAAAATATTAATATACATTGTGGGACTTTTATCCTATCAAAATATAATCAATCTGCTGGTAGCTGGAAAAAAGCACTGGCCTATTACAACGTTGGGCCTACTGGATACAACACAAATCGAAAAATTAAAAAACAAGGTAAACGTTATGCCAAACAGGTTAAAGAGCATCAAAAAATTTTAAAATCACATTTATAAAAAAAGCCTCTTATGAGGCTTTTATTCTACTGTGTGATTGAAGATGCGATTTTTATTTTTTCAGGAACTGTTTCAATCACTTTTGTCCTCTTAATACAGAATACGGCTATTGCACCAATTACTGCTGGTATAGCAACAGCAATGAAATTCCATTTGTGCGGCAATTCCATTCCTAAAAGAATACCAATGACAATGGGGCCGACAATTGCACCTATACGCCCTACCGCTGAAGCCCAACCAATCCCAGTTGAACGTACAGCAATTGGATAAGATTGCGCTACATAGCTATATATTAAAATACTAGTACCAATTGATGCTGCACCAGCCAATGCCACAAGTAGATAAATAACCATTGGCGGCGAATTGAAACTTAATCCAAATAAAGCAAAAGCTCCAATTACAAACATCGAAATCACTACAGGTTTGAGATGAAACTTATCTGCTAGAATTCCACCACCAATAGTACCGATGACAGCGCCAATATTTAATGAAAGTAAAAATGTTAAACTACTTCCTAAAGAATAACCTGCAGCCATCATTAACTTTGGTAACCAACTTCCTAATGCGTATGTCATTAAAAGACACATAAAAAAACAGCACCAAAATAATAACGTCGTTTTCGCTCTACTATCAGTAAATAGCGATTTAACCGATGCATCAGGTAGTTTAATTTCGTTTAGAACCAAATGAGTTGACGAATTAACATTTAAATCTGCATTGATCTTATTAATAATTTCTGAGGCAGGTTCATAATTTTTTTGTTTCACTAAAAATGTTAGTGATTCAGGCATATACTTCCATATAAACGGTAATACTAATAATGGAATTCCTGCAATAAAGAACATAATCTGCCAACCAAATTCAGGTGTAAATTTTACACCCAATAAAGCCGCCATAATTCCGCCAACTGCATAGCCACTAAACATAATCGTAACTAAGGTACTTCTCAATTTTTGTGGTGCATATTCAGAAGTTAAAGTTACTAAATTTGGCAAAACACCGCCTATACCAAGTCCAGCAATAAATCTTAAAATTCCAAATTCTGTTGGATTACTTGCGAATCCTCCTAAAAAAGTAAAACCACTGAACAAGGTTACACAAATTAAAATAACTTTTTTTCGACCAATTTTATCTGCCAACATACCAAAAAGCATCGCACCAAACATCATTCCCGCTAGCGCTGTGCTCGCTAATAACCCAGCTTGGACAGAAGTCATACCCCACTCTTGCATAAGAAGTGGCAACGTTACGCCATTAATTGCTAAATCATAACCGTCAAAAATTACGATAAATAAACACCATAATACGATTGATAAATGAAAGGGTTTAAATTTTGCATTATCAATTACAGCATTCACATTCATTGTCTGCGCTGTCATTTTTATCTCACCTCCAATTGTGAGTATTTTTAAAATAATGAACCTGGATTCATATTTTATATAAATGCAATAAATTAGGATTTTTGTCTATACAACTTTCTAGTGGATTATTCATTTAATAGATTGATTAATAATTCAATTGGCATAAAAAATCATGAAAATTCAAGTTTTAAGAGTTTTATATTTATTCTTAGTTACTAAGAATGAATTCTTATATAACCTTTCGACTGAAATCTTGATTTTTAATACTCAATCTGCAAATTAGGATTGGCATTTTATTTAATAGTCAACTTTGATGCTCTTTGTAAATAAAAATTTCATTGTAAATCATTCATTTTTTGAACCATTCATTATTGTTTATTATTTAGCTTTTCAACTAATTAGTTGGGTTGTTTTTATGATATTAGCCTTATCACTAAGGCATTTATTGTTTAGCATAAATTAACTGAATGGAGCTTCTTATTTAATTATAAGGGTTTAATTATTTTCAAATTCAATTTTTATATATAAAAAAACACCCCCTTCTATTGAAGGGGGTGTTTAGAATAATGAGCTGGCGATGACTTACTCTCACATGGGTAACCCCACACTACCATCAGCGCTAAGAGGTTTCACTTCTGAGTTCGGGAAGGGATC